>JBCCFA010000265.1:0-6646 GCA_039029975.1 Pseudomonadota bacterium | reverse complement strand
TCAGTTTCGCTCGCCCGACTTCGTGAATGAATTCGTACGAGACTTGGTTGCTGCCGGCGTGCCAACCAAAAACATATTGCTTGAGGTCACCGAAGGTACGGTTATCGAGAACTTCGACGAAACGGCACGCAAAATGGATAATCTTCGCGATATGGGGATTCGCTTTGCAGTAGACGATTTCGGCATTGGATACTCATCGCTGGCGTATTTATCGCGCCTCCCGCTTGATCAGCTGAAGATTGATCGTTCCTTTGTGACCGACGTACTGGACGATCCGAACAATGCGGTGATCGCAGAAACAATCATTGGCATGGGGCGCAACCTAAATCTGCAGACAATTGCAGAAGGAGTCGAAACCGAAAGCCAACTAGAATTCCTGAAAAACAAAGGTTGCGACGGTTTTCAAGGATTCTTGTTAAGTCCACCGCTAACCGAAGTGGAGCTGCTAAAACTCGCGCCCAAAACGCCTGCTGATCCTAACTAAGCGATCGAAAATATCGCCATTGGCGCGTCATACGGAATTTCTCGGAACGACGATTTCGATTTAGCAACGAATTGTCTTATTTGGATTCCTCTCGGTAGGTCTTAATAGCCGTTGCATCGGTACCCAGAGCGCGGCGTACAGAAATTTGAACGGCTAGCTCAGGACGTAGCCGCTGTAGCCATTATCGACGCAGCGCTGAAGTTCTTCGAGATAAAGCGGCACGCCGCCCGGGTACATGAGAATTTCTCTGGGTTTGCCAGGTACATTCGCCCCCATGTACCACGAGTCAGCTCGGGGAAACAAGGTCGGCTCAACCAGTTTTAAACAATCAGCGCGCCATGCTTCCTCCGCTTCCGGCGTGGTTTCAATTCGCGTCAAACCACGCTCGCGCATGTAATTCAAACAGTCGGCGATATAATCGCCCTGAATCTCAGCGCTCGTGGGTCCGTTACAAAACCCTGTGGGTGCTTGCGGCCCATAGCTCACCAGTAAATTCGGAAATCCCGCATTCGCGATTCCTTGGTATGTTCTTACCCCGTGGGTCCATTTTTCTTTTAACGTGTTACCGTCTATGCCGCGGATTTCGATATTAGTCAGTCCCCCGGTCACGGCATCGAATCCAGTCGCAAGTGCCAATATGTCTAACTCGTATTCGCTGTCGCTGGTGATTACGCTCGTTTGTGTAACTCGTTCGATAGGCGTTGATTTGACATCGACGAGTGCGACATGTTCCTCGTTGAAGATGTCGTAATACCATTGCTCGAGGGAAGGCCGCTTGGTCCCAAATGGATGAGGTGGTTCGGTCGGCGCGAGCATTTCAGCGATCGCGGGATCGTTGATCCGAGCGCGTACTTTGTCGCGCCAGAAGTTGTATGCAGTTCGATTTGCTTGCTCGTCGATCAGTACGTCTTCGTAATTTGCGAGCCAAAACCAAAATCCGCCTGTCGCCCATAGCTCCTCGTATTTCGCGTTGCGTTCTTCGGGTGAAACCTGCAACGCAGATTTAGGCGTAAACAAAAAGTCCGTGCCGCCGAAGGATTGATTGCGAATGGCGAAAGATTCTGGATAAGTCTCGCGCAAACGAACGTTTGCTGCGCGGTCGAGCTGCTGCTGTTGCATTGGCAAACATAAGTTCGGCGTTCGTTGAAATACCGTCAATTGGCTAGCAGTCCGCGCGGCTTCTTGCGCAACTTGCACGCCGCTGGCGCCGGTGCCTAATACGCCAACTCGCTTATCGGTGAAATCGACGCCGCTTTGCGGCCACAATCCAGTGTGATGGCAAATTCCTGAAAATGAACCAAGACCGGGAATGTCCGGTATATATTCCTTCGCCGCAAATCCTGTGCAAGGTAATAAGAATTTCGCAAAGCATTTTTTTTCTTCACTGTCTTCACCAAGCGCCGTAATCTCCCATTGGCACGCGTTCTCGTCGAATTTTGCGGCGCTGACCCGCGTGCTGAATTCGATGTCGCGACTCAGATCGCGCTTTTTGTCAACGAAATCGAAGTAAGCCCGCATTTCTTCATAGTCAGGAAATCGTTCGCTCCAGTCCCACTCACGCCAAATTTCATCGCGTGTGTACTGATAGGCGGCTACTGTCGAGTCGACTCGAGCGCCGGGATAACAGTTCCAATGCCAAATGCCGCCAATTCCACTTCCCGCTTCGAGAATTCGAACAGAAAATCCGTCCTCGCGCAGTCGGTCGAGCAAATACAGGCCCGAAAATCCGGCGCCGATAATAACGGCATCATAACTATTGGGTCGGTCGCTCGAACCCGACTCTGTTTGGCGTGACACACTCATAACTAAAACTCCTGCGAGTAAACCGCATAATAAACTGCGGCCCCAGATCCAATTCAAATTCGTTGATTCAATCCTTCTACGATGAAAGATTCGGCTGAATTAAAACAATACACAATAAAAAGTTCGGTTCCAAGAAACCAATCGTTTATTGAATAGCGCACGAAGACGGATTTTGCCGCTAGTCGGTTCTAGTGCAATTGTCCAGATTCAGCGGCATCGGTATCAGTGCGATTTCACTTTCACGGATCGATAAACTAAAAAAACTCACTATCAGGCGCTGATTAGTTTATGACACGCCTGTAACGAAAGATTCACAAAAAGGAGTCTCCTTTTGCTCACCGCCACGGAGCGCCAACGGCGACCAAGTTGCCAAAACGAAAGTTATCGGGCACGAGGTTCGCTAAAGATATCCAAACACCTCATAAATAAAAAGGCCCCATTCAAGGCCTATTTATTTATGGCGCGCCTGGAAGGATGGCTCGGCTAACGCCTCGTCCCTCTCAGGTGCTCGGGATCGCCGGATATTGAATCTATGCGCGCAGTCATGGCACGATGAAGGCACCGGATTAACGTGGTTGGAGACCGCCCCCGAAGATCGAACTATTGACAGTTGAAGATAGCCGTTTTCCGTACCCGCTAGATTGGCCTGAGCAGGACAAATTTTTCGCTCAAATGCCGAAGCATTTAGCGAATATGTCGCTGTTTAAGGGCAATTCAGGGTGCCGTGAATCGGAAGTGTGTGGGTTGGTATGGGATTGGGAAGTCGAAGTCCCCGGACTCGATGTCGCAGTGTTCGTTATCCCCGCTCACACGACACTCACGGCACGCAGTAAGCACGGGAAGAATCGCTGGAAAAAGGGGAAGGAGGGATTAAATTTTAATCACCCTGTTCTTCAGTGATACATACTGGTCAATTTTTAATCCCTCCTTCCCCTTTTTCCTCCCTTTTCCGCTTTTCTACGCACTCATAACTCTTGGCTTGTCGGACGAAATAGGATTTCGTTGACGTCGACGTCATCGGGCTGCGATATCGCAAACGCAACCATATTTGCGAACGACTCGGCAGGTATCGCATGCTTTTCATAAAAATCGCCAATGGCCGAGGCGATATCCTGTTCCGTTATGCTCGTGGGTAGCTCACTCTCTACCGCGCCCGGCGAAATGATTGTCGTGCGAATGTTGTACGCTTTTACCTCTTGGCGGAGCCCCTCAGAAATCACTCTAACGGCGGTTTTCGTTGCCGCGTAAACGGCTGAGGTTGGTCTTACTTTGTGTCCAGCGACCGAGGAGACGTTAATGATTTGGCCAAACTTTTGGTTTTTCATATGCGGAAGAGCGGCACCAATGCCGTAAAGCACCCCTTTTAGGTTGACGTCTATCGTTTGGTTCCAATCTTCCACCTTAGCGCGCTCAAGATGTGAATGGGGCATGATGCCCGCGTTATTTAACAGCACATCTATTCGGCCGTGCACGGCGACAGCATGATCCACCAAACGCACCACTTCATCGTAAGACGTGACGTCAGTTTGAACCACCGCATCTTCACCCAGCGATAGTTCACTCGCGATATTTTTGAGTTTTTCTAACCGGCGCGCACCGAGCACCACCTTAGCACCGGCTGTTGAAAGTTTGCGCGCCGCTGCCTCGCCTAAACCGCTGCTAGCGCCTGTAATCACAACTACCTTTTTTTCTATACCGTCCATCACCGAATTTCCCCCGCTGAGATTTTCCGACAAACCTGGCATGAATTGCTTCGCATATTGGGCACAACATGCGCGGCTAGTTCATTAATTTTATAGCACCGCTCCCGCTTTTTTAGCGAAGTTTTTACACAAACCTCAGACTAGCACAGAATAAAAATTGCTTGAAACGTAAAAATCGGCGCTGTAGCTAAAATGGTTAAACGCGCAATAAGATTACTAAGTTCTTTTGGTCAAAATCCTCCTGCCATTCGCATGTTCGTATTGGTAAAGAACATTACGTTAGCAATGCCGCCAATCGTTCCGGCGACTATGCAGCCAAAAAACTCGGTGCGCAAATGCCCTCGTTTGAAGTAGACGACGGCAACGTGATTGCCGAGCCTACGATGTAACAGCGTCGTGTTGAACTAAAGGTTACCGAACAGTTCTATTCCACGTTTCCCTATGGCCCAGGGCTTGAGATTTACCAAGCGTCACAAACTTGTTTCCGCGATATGTTCGACGGCTTGGTGAGCGATATCGAGTACCTTTCCGGTAAGCGATTGACATCTGCCGATATCATTCTATATGCGGCGTTCGATTTTTCTTACGGCGTTGATTTGGGTCCGGGCGATTTCGCGCCAAGCTTTCCCCGTTGGTTCCAATATATGAATTCGCGGCCCACTGCGAAAGGGCGCCTGCTCGAAGGCGGTACGGCGGCAGGATTTCGTAGCGTTTAACAAGGCACTGTCCGATGGCACTTTCGCAAATCAAAAAAATAACGAGCGCTTTTTCATCTAAAAGAATTAGCGAAGAGAGCGCCCAGCCTTGCTTTTTCCGGTTCAGCACCTTGGTCCAACATAGAACATTGAATCTTTTTGCCCAATTCGCTCAATCATATTGAAGAACTAATCTAGGACGTACGCGTAATCCTTACGCCGCATTTTGCGCTTTAGTTTCACCTCAATAAAATCGCCAGCACCAAGCGACCGTAGCAGGGTTTTGTATGCATTCATTTGCGTCGCGCTCATGCTCTTTTCTAGATCTATCAAACGTAGGTGAAGAGCTAATGGGTCCAGAAATACGATACCGCCGGTTAAATCACCTGATGAAGATTCTGTTACTTCGTTAAGTACTTGATGAACCAACTTCTTACCGTTGCGAGAAATGATAGCCCCTGCCGGCCGGTTAGGTTCGAGGTCAAGCCAGTGATTGTAAGCAGCAATCGTGGCACGCAATTCAGGCCCGTGGAAAGCGACGATCGCTTTAGTTAGCGCGATCAATGTTTTTGGTAAGTCGTCGTGAGTGAAGAATTCTGGTGATACGTACCAGATTTCCGGATCGACGATCACGGCGCGATTCATGGTCTCGATCCATCGATAAAGCGCAGGCGCATGCAATTTCAGTAGAGCACTGGAGGACGGATCACGACCTACGTGCGGATACAAAAAAGCGACCATCCCGAAATCCGCGATGGAGGGATGACCACCCAAAATGTACGGGTAGTCATGAAAGTGTTCGTTGAGGAGCGCGTATAGGGCGAAAACCTCATCGCGTCGATCGGTTACACCAGCCGCATCAACATGCTTTGAAGCCATTGCGGCTAATACTTCACCAGCAAGTTTCTGCTCGCCTGCCTTTCGTTTTGCTTCGATAACCGCTTTAGTTTCAAGACTTCTGCAGAATTCCCCAAGCGCAAACTCGCGGTTCTCGACTGTGGTTTTCCAGCGATCGTATACGGCAGATAGGAAATGCCGCTCCGACGCGCAGTTGTGAATTAACCAAGCCAACCCTGCCATCACCTTGCACGCCGGAATCATCGTTTGTTGTGGAAATCGCCCCTCCAAAAATTCAATAGCCTCTATTGAATCGGCAACCAGCTCGCCGTTTGGGCCTTCAAGTATCGGCAGAGTGAAATGGCCGACCTGCGGCACGACACGTTCGTTGTACTCAGGGTGTGAAGGGTTAATCTCTACGTATTTAATATTTTTCTTGATGAGGTAGGAACGTAATTGTGCCGAATAATAAGAGCAATTCATCGCCCAAAGAACGTAGTTTTCCTCGGCGATTTCTCGAACACTTCTTAGGCGCATAAACTGACTCCTCACTTATCGCTCGTTACTGTTTTTTTCACACGAATCTAGCAACATATTCCCGCGCCTTAATCGAAGATTAATAACGTGACCCAAATCGTTTCGTTTTGACAAAATTTTCGCGCTGTTAAAACGCAGCTCGGCAAAACCTCCGCAGGCCGTGATTTGTAGCAGGTTGCGAGTTCTTACTGTCGTTTTGTCTATCGCATTGTCACGAGATCAAGAGCCCGATATTGGCAGCAAAGCTCAATTCCGTTCTTCACAACGTTAAATCACCGCGAAAAAATCACTTAATAAGACTGCGACGGGAAATTCCGTTCGAATAGTGCCGAGGTCTCGGTCTGCTTCGCTACCCGTTTCGTTCATTCCGCTTCTGCGCGCTGCCGCAACATAAAGCGTTGAATCTTCCCGCTAGGGGTTTTCGGCAATTCAGTCATAAATTCTACTTCGCGCGGAAAGGCATGCGTCGATAAACGATTGCGGACGTGTTGCTGTAACTCATCGGCCAACGACTCACTCGCAACAAAGCCGCTATTCAATACGACAAACGCCTTAACAATCGCGCCGCGCTCGGCGTCGGGTTTGCC
>JBCCFA010000264.1:0-6659 GCA_039029975.1 Pseudomonadota bacterium | reverse complement strand
GGCCGATCCCTTGAGTGCGGGTTTAGGTTTGTTAGCGCCCGAAGCACCAGACGTCGATGCGCCAAATTTCGCTCTAGTGAACTTCGATTCGAATCAGCTACAGCAGCAGAACGACAGCTTCGATGTTAACGATGTTGCTACTATCTTCGGCGATGAAGCACAAAGCAAAACGGAAGTTGTTTTTATCAATGGCGATATTGAAGACCATCGAACCTTACTGAATGGTTTGAGTGATAACGTCGAAGTTATCGTTCTGGACGAAACGCAAGACGGTTTGACGCAGATCAACGAATATTTCGCTGGCCACTCAGATATCGACGCTGTGCATATCGTATCGCATGGCAACGGCGGGGGGTTTTGGCTAGGCAATACGTTCATCGACGAAAATGTTTTGTCGCAGCGCGCGGGCGAAATTTCCGGATGGGCTCGCTCGCTTAACGAGGCGACCGACATACTGATCTACGGATGCAATCTCGCCAGCACCGAAACCGGTGAATCGATCGTGACTATATTGTCGCAACTGACCGACGCCGACGTAGCGGCTTCGGATGACCTAAGCGGCGCGGCAGCACTTGGTGGCGATTGGGAGCTCGAATTTTCTACCGGCACGATTGAACACGACGTTGTCTTTTCTGACTTCGCACAACTGCATTGGCAATCCACACTCGATTCAATCACGGTTACCACAACTGCCGACCAGTTAGATGGGGACGCGGATCTTTCATCGCTTGCGGCCCTATTTGCGTCACCCGGCAGCGACGGTTTTGTCTCGCTCCGCGAAGCGGTGCTTGCAGCTAACAACGGAGCCGGGCCAGACGCAATTTTTCTCGGTACTGGAACTTACACAATCACCAGAACGGGATTCGGGGATACATTGGGAGACCATGATATTCGCGACGAGTTATCAATTATCGGGACTTCGCCGCAAACGACCATTCTTGACGGCCAATCTTTATTTTCGCAATTTGAAGTTCATGGTGACACCACAAGTTATTTCAGTGTGTCCAATCTCACCATCCAAAACAATGACCCAATCACGCCTGGCAATGGCGCAGCAATAGAAATCAACAGCGGTGCAGCCAATCCTACTGTAACTGTCTCGAACGTTTGGTTTTTAAATAACTCTTCAACGGGCATTGGCGATGTAGGTGGCGCAATTTATAACGAAGGGGCATTACATATCTCGAACAGCCTGTTTGAAAACAGTGACTCGGAGCGCGGCGGTGCCATTTTCAACGCAGCGGGAGCTACGTTAACTGTCACCAACACCACATTTAGCGGGAATCAGGCTACCAATGGCGAGGGCGGCGCCCTTTACAACATAGGCACGGCAACACTGTCGAATGTAACCATAACGAACAACAGCTCCTCCCTTAACGGTGGCGGTATCTTCGCCGGCAGTCCGGTGACGCTTACCAATTCGATCGTTGCCGGCAATACTGCCAGTACCGGCCCAGACATTAATGGCAATATCGTTAGCGGCGGCAATAACATCATCGGCGACGATTCAGATGCAAATGGGTATGCGGGCAGCGATCATCGAAACGTGGATCCCTTGCTTGGAGCACTTACCGATAACGGCGGCGATCTTAAAACGCATGCACCTGGCGGCGGCAGCGTCGCGATTGATGGTGCCAATTCCGCACTAGCTTCAAGCACTGACCAGTTGGGCTTGCTGCGAGGTTCTAATCCAGACATTGGCGCATTCGAAGTGGGCGCTTCTACCACGCCTCCTGCAGGCACCCTATGGTTCACTACCGACGACTCGGTGTTTGGCGGCGGTCAAAACGGTTTTAGTTCTTGGGATCGCGCGGATGTAATGACATTCGACGATCCGCTACTCAATCTCGGTGCGGGTACAACCAGCGGTACGGTTGGCAACGTAATAAACTTCGGTGGCGGCGCACCGCAAATTAGTGGTTTACATTTCGTTTCCAGGGAAGTCGATATTGCTGGTGGCGCTTTTCAATTATTAGCCGGCGACGTCCTAATGACCTCGCAATCGGATTCTGCCGTATTCACAAGCAACAACACGTTGCCGCTCGCTCCCGGCTTTAGCGCCACGGTGAATGCCGATCGCCGCGACATCGTGGTGTTCCGTCCGGACACGCCCGGGGTGTACACGGCTGGACAATGGGCATTTTTGATTGATGACCCGGACGGGGCAAATTTACGCGCGTTCTCTCTGGTAGAAACCGCCACCACAGTGGGCGGTAGTACGCTAAACGCGGGAGATTTTATTTTCGCTCGCGCCGGCGCCACCCAATCGCAAGACATTAAATGGTTTTCCCCAACTGCCATCGGCGATGGCACAACCATAGGCACATCTACGTTGCTTCTAGACGGTGACGATACAAACGCCAATATCGGTGAACAGATTCATAGTCTAGAACTAATCGAAGAAACCGTGAATATCGGCGGCGTAACACTGAACGAAGGGCAAATTCTAGTTTCCGTGCAGGGCGACGATGTGGTTGGCGAAAATAACTTAAGTGTCACCAAAAACGACATCTTCATTTTGGATGTAGCCAGGTCCACCGAATTCGCGGGTGCTGGTAACGGACAGGCCAGCGCCACTAAATTCTTCACTGGCGAAGACGCGGAATTTGATACCAATGAAGAGCGATTTAACTCTTTAAGCCTGTTTGTACCGCTGACCGAGCCACTAGCTAATGCCGACGCTAGCGCGCCGCATGAGATCGACGAAGGCGAAACACTATCTCTCGACGGTTCAATCAGCAGTGACCCAAATGGCACAATTACGCAATACGAATGGGACATCAACAACGACGGATCATTTGAGAAAACGGGTATCACCGCCGATTTCAGCTGGAGCGAACTCAATGCGCTTGGCGTCGTTGATGATGGCACATTCGATGTCGCGCTTAGGGTAACCGACAACGACGGCGAAACAGACACAGAAGTGTTTACTGCCACAGTGGACAATGCGGCGCCAACGGTCACCGTTGTGGGACCAAGTTCGATCGTTGCGGGCGATACCGTAAGTTTAACTTTGAACGCCAGTGATCCTGGCGATGACACCATCTCCACCTACAGTATCGACTGGGGCGATGGCACAGTCATGGATTACGCCTACACCGGCGCGTCAACGGTTGTTTCGCATACCTACACAAACGCTGGTTTCACGAACAACATTCTCATTTCTGCCAATGACGAAGACGGTAAGCATATTATCGGTGACCTACTCACGACTAGCTTACAAACTGGCAGCGTTTTCCGATTCGATGCGGGTACCGGTGAATTTATCGAACAATTTGGTGTAGGTGATGTAAATAGTCCAATCGATATTCAAGTCGGTCCTGACGGCGGTCTCTATGTCACTGGCTTCGGATCGCACAATATTTATCGCTACGACAGCGACGGGACCAACGGCACCGAATTTGTGACGGCTGCCTCAGGCGGTCTGAATAGTCCGTCGCGCATTGCGTTTGGAGCCGATGGATTGCTTTACGTTACCAGTTTCGGTACCGATCAGATTTTGCGATACGACGGCTCCACCGGAGGGTTTGTTGACGTTTTCGCCGATGCGTCAGATGGTTTGAATGATCCGGATGGTCTGACTTTCGGCCCAGACGGACAGCTCTATGTGTCGAATGCCGGGTCGAACACTATCTTCCGTATAGATCTCGCGACGCAAATTGTTGACGGTACTTTCAATGCAGTAAACGCTGCAGGTTTTAAAGAAATCGCTTTTGGACCCGATGGAAACTTGTGGGTCACTAACCAAACAGAGAATGATATTCGACGTTACTCGGCCGTTGACGGTAGTTTCGTCGACGTATTTAGCACAACGGGCGCAACAGACTTCGCCGGTATCGCTTTTGGGCCAGATGGCCACGTTTACCTTAGCGACGCAATGGACCAAGACAAGATAATTCGCTATCTCAACGGGAATGGTACGACGCCTGAAGATTTTATTGCGACCGGTGCCAATGGACTCGACCAACCGGTAAACATTACGTTCACGCCCGCGCATCAAATCTTCGTGGACCCGAATGACGCGCCAACTCTTAGTGGTGGGCCAAGCACAATCGCTACCACTGACGAAGACACCGTAAGCGTTGGCGTCTCGGTTACGAATATTCTGGCTGGTTTTACGACTGGTGATGCGGACGGCGATACCCTCGGACTTGCGATAACAAATGCGAATGGTAACGGGACCTGGCAGTACTCAACTGACTCAACTGACGGTAGCGACGGCACGTGGGTGGACGTTGTTGGCGTTAACGCCTCCAACGCTTTATTGCTTGATGACGGCACTTGGGTTCGATACTCACCTGATCTGACCAATGGCGAAACGGCAAATATAGAGTTTCGCGCCTGGGACGGCCGAAGCGGCCCTGCTTCTACTAATGGCAGCGCCCAATTTGCCAACCCTGGCGCCGGCGGCGGTACGACATCATTTTCGAATACAACTGCAACCGCGAATTTAACCGTCAACGACGTGAATGACGCACCTACGTTCGCTAACTTTGCGACGAACATCGACACGACCAATGAAGATACGGAAGTAGAAATCACCTTTGCCGAACTCGCGGCGCAAGGTGATGAAGCAGATATCGATGGCACCGTAAATTCTTTTGTGGTTCAAGCGGTGTCTTCAGGGACTTTGCGCATTGGCGCAAACGCTGGATCGGCTACTGCCTTCGCGGCCGGCACAAACGATGTTATTGGCGGAGGTTTGAATGCTTACTGGACACCAGCCAATGATCAAAACGGTGTGCTAAATGCGTTTACCGTAGTCGCCCGTGACGACGATGGGGCAGATTCCGCGACCGCGATTCAAACTCAAGTTTCAGTCAATGACGTCAACGATATCCCAACACTGACCACCTTCGTTGCACCGGTGGATACCACCAATGAGGACACCCAAGTTGAGGTTACCTTCGCCGATTTAGCGGGCCAAGGCGATGAAGCAGACATCGATGGTACCGTAAATTCATTTATCGTCCAGACAGTTTCCTCTGGGACTCTGTTAATTGGTGCTGATGCCGGCTCCGCGACCGCCTTTGCTGCAGGCACAAACGACGTTATTGGCGCGGGCCTCAACGCCTACTGGACGCCAGGTAATGATCAAAACGGCATTCTAGATGCTTTCGCGGTCGTCGCTCGTGATGACGATGGTGCAGATTCCACGACCGCGATTCAAACTCAAGTTACAGTCAGCGATATCAACGACGCGCCAACGCTTACCAGCTTTACCTCGACTATCGAATCCACTAACGAGGACACCGAAGTAGAAATCACGTTCGTGGAACTCACTGCTCAAGGGGACGAAGCAGACATTGACGGCATAGTGAATAGTTTTGTCGTTCAAGCGGTATCCTCGGGCACTCTACGCATCGGTGCTGATGCCGGCTCCGCGACCGCCTATGCCGCTGGCACAAATGACGTTATCGGCATCGGTCTCAATGCCTATTGGACACCAGGTAACGACCAAAACGGCACTCTCAACGCCTTCACCGCCGTCGCCCGTGACGACGACGGCGCAATCTCCGCGACTGCTATCCAAGCGCAGATGACGGTCAACGACATTAATGACGCCCCAACGTTGTCGAACTTTGCTGCGACTATTGATTCCACTAACGAGGACACCGAAGTAGAAATCACATTTACGGAACTTGCCGCACAAGGGAATGAGGCAGACATCGACGGCACGGTAGATTCCTTCGTGGTCCAGGCCGTGTCCTCCGGCAGCTTACGTATTGGTGCTGCAGCCGGCTCAGCCACAGCTTTTGCCGCGGGCACAAACGATGTCATCGGCACCGGACTCAATGCTTATTGGACACCAGGCAATGACCAAAACGGCGCACTAAATGCCTTCACTGTCGTCGCCCGTGATAACGATGGTGCGCTGTCTGGCACACCTATCCAAACAACTGTCACAACAACCGCAAGCAATGACGCACCAACAATTAGCGGCACAATCACAAATCCCACGGCGACTGAATCAGGAACCGGGACTAATGCAGTTGCCTTGCTTCAAGCAGGCACGGTGAATGTCACCGATGTTGACGCGGTAGATTTCGATGGCGGCACGATCACCGTTTCTTTCAACGCCTATTTGCCTGGCGATGTGCTGTCCGTTGCCGGTGCACCCCCAGGCATCCAGGGCATCGCAGGCGGTGCAAGCTCCGATTTAGTTATCACGCTAAATGCCGGCGCTAATATCGCCGCGGTCGAAAATATTTTGGAAGCGCTTCGGTTTGAAAACAGCGGCGATGATCCGACGAACAAAAGCATGGATAACACGCGCGATTACGATATTGTTTTAAATGACGGCGGAAATTCGCCAAGCGGTGCGCTGGATTCAAACATCTTGTCTGGCACCATCACGGTCGTTGATGAAAATGACGCGCCGGCATTTACGCACCTCACTGGCCCAGTCCATGCCGCTAACGCTGGTGTTGAAGAATCTGTCACCTTTAGTGATATCCATGCCGTTAGCGACGCAAGCGATATCGATGGTTCGATAACAAGCTACGTCGTCAAAAATGTTCTAAACGGTAGTTTACGAATCGGCGCTACCGCGGCAAGCGCAAGCGCATGGGTTGCTGGTTTAAATGACACGATTGATGCGACTAATATCGCGTTTTGGACTCCTTCTTCAGCCGCCTCAGGAACAATTGATGCCTTCC
>JBCCFA010000263.1:0-6706 GCA_039029975.1 Pseudomonadota bacterium | reverse complement strand
GGGGCTTGGCGTCGTCAGCCAGTATGAGGCCTTTGTCGAAGAGGGAGGAGATCTAACAAATGTAGATCCAGCAACCTTTGTTTGGAAGATGGCTCGAGCTTGGTTAGGGCGACGTCTCTGGCAAGATGGCATCGGCGTGGTGCCGGATCGAGACAGTGAATACGAGCGTGTGCGTATTGACCCCATGGGGTTGAGCCGGGGAAGGACATTGCTATGCTGGGCGCTACAGAGGCTCGCTCACACGGAGGCTGACTGGGTTTCGTTAGAGTCATTCCTCACTCGGCTCTTTGTGGACACGGAAGACTTGGGGTTCAATTTCTTCTGGGGAGATTCCTATGCTTGGGACCCTAAGATTTCTCTCGCCAAGAAGAAGGATAAGGAGAGCGATGATCGTCGTCGGTTAGCCTATTGGTTAGACGACGAGGGTACTTGGGCGGCCAACGCTCTCTGGGTCACGCTATACACGATGGGGCTCATCGAACGCGGGCGTTTCAATTCGAGAGATTATTTCCGTCTCACCAACCTGGGCCGGGCTGTCTTTGGTGCGCCGGAAGCGGTGATGGCTGAAGTAGCGACGGAAAGACGGTTTCTCGTCGTCCAGCCTAACTTCGAGGTCACGGTCTACGTGCGGGAAATGCAAGGTCAAGATCTTCAGCGTATTCTCCCCTTTCTCACCAAGACAGAAACAGCCGGCGGAGAAGTGCAAGGATTCCGACTTGAACGTGAGCGTGTTTACCAGGCCTTGGAAGAAGGGCTCAGCCTCGAAGAGATTCACGCTCGGCTTACGGAGCACGCGCGTGAAGCGATCCCTCAAGTTGTGGAAAGAGCGCTTCGAGAGTGGTCTGGAAAGCGCGAATCTCTGATCCTGCGGCGCAAAGTGGGCGTACTAATCATCGACAAGACCACCTGTTGATAAATCACCGTTGATGACCGAAATACAACCAATGCTGACAACCGCAGCAATGGCTATTTGGGTACTGGCTTGGCTTATCGTCGAAATAAGCGCGTTGTATTTGTCAATGGCGCGAGCTTCCGTGCAGCGTTTTTCCTGGATAGTTGCGTTGAGTCGAAGCAGCGGGTTTTCTAAGGCAAGTCCTTTAATAGTGTGAATCGCGCTAACGAGACTCAAGACAAAATTTGAATGATCTTCTTCGCAGTCAGCTTGCCGACGCAGCGATTGCTCTAGAGAAAAATTTACTATTAACATCATCAAGCCAGCCAGCAGCAGTACCGCTAGCGGTACGAACACTAGGCGACCGGCCAAATACCAAATCAGTGCGAAATAAATACCGGCAAAAACCAAATCTAATACGGTGATCAGGTATTGACCGCTATAGTGTTCACGTAATTGATTAATTGCGTTGAATTGTTCGGCGACCTCAGCTTTGCCCCGCGCTTCAACAACTGCGATATCGGCATTAATTAGTTTGTCAAAAGCGGCTGAGAAATACTGTCGTTCTATTTTTTTTCCGGTTTTCGAAATTAGGTACGCGCGCGAGATTCGCGCGATGGCTTCCAAAAAAATGGCGATGGCAACACCGCTCACAAGCAGAAAAATCGTCGAAGTCGATTGATTCGGAATAATCCGATCGTAAATTTGTAGCAAAGCGATCGGCAGGGCTAAGCCCAATAACGCAATTGTCGCAGAGGCGAGTAAGGTTTCAGCGTGTTTTAGATAACCGCTTTGCGGGAAATTGGAAAAACTGAGCATCGAGATATTGGCGCTAGAAACGTTATTTTTTAGCGGCGGGTGGCTCGATGTCTTTAGGTTCAAAAATCAAACAAGGTCGCTTCGTCGGCATGCATTTTGTCGGTGAGCGTGGTCCTAAAGCTTTCATCAAAAAATCCGATACTTGAACAACAAAAACATGAACCGGGTTGAAAATCGTGCTAGACGCAGTGAATGAGCCACAAAAATCCATTCAAAATAAAATGAGCGACGCGGGTCTATCGGAGCTCGTGCAGACGGCGTTTTGCCGTTCAGTTGAGGTCATTCGAAGCGGCGCTGACGGCATGATTGCTGAGGACGCCATTGAGCCTGTTCAGGACATCGCCGATATCGAAAGGCTGGCGGATTTGACTGCCGACGGCAAAGCCGCTTTGCCTCATACGGTTATGCTAAAACTGAATGGCGGCTTGGGCACGAGCATGGGCTTAGATAGGGCAAAGTCCTTATTGCCGGTGCGAGATGGTATGTCTTTTCTAGAAATTATCGGACGGCAAGTCTTGTATTTCCGCCGAGAGTTTGACGCCGAAGTCCCTGTGATTTTCATGAATAGCTTTCGAACTGAACAGGATACCCTTGACGAATTAAGTAAAATTGACGGGCTTACCGAAGGGCAAAGAGGCATCCCGTTTTCTTTCCTGCAGAACAAAGTGCCAAAACTTCGACGTGATGACCATATGCCGGTTAGCCATCCTGCTGATGATGCGCTGGAGTGGTGCCCACCGGGCCATGGCGATTTATACGTCGCTCTTACGCAATCAGGCGTTCTAGAGCGACTGATCGCGGCGGGTTATCGCTATTTGTTCGTCTCCAATGCAGATAATTTAGGTGCCTCCTTAGACATCGATTTACTGGGGTATTTAGCGAAAAACGACATCCCGTTTTTAATGGAAGTCGCTGATCGTACGAGCGCGGATAAAAAGGGCGGACACATTGCACGGCGGCGTTCGGATGGCCAATTAGTGTTACGGGAAATCGCTCAGACCGCATACGAAGACATTGAAACGTTCCAAGACGTTTACCGTCATCGCTACTTCAATACGAATTCCATCTGGATAAATTTAAACGCTCTGGCCAATGTGATGGAATCTCATGACGGCATCGTCCCGCTACCGATTATCGTTAATGAAAAAACGGTTGACCCAAGCGACGACGGTTCAACGCCTGTAATACAAATGGAAACGGCAATGGGCGCCGCGCTCGAAGTCTTTCCTGGTTCTGAGGCCGTACGGGTGCCTCGAAGCCGCTTTTTGCCGGTGAAAAAAACAAACGATTTATTGTTGCTCACCTCCGATTACTACACACTACTTGAAAGTGGGAGTCTCGAGAGAAACGCTCAGGCGAGTGCGCCGGATGTTGATTTGGATTCGAGATATTTCAAGAAAATCAATGACTTTCAAGCGAGATTCCCACATGGCGCGCCTTCGCTGAAAGACTGCACGAGTTTTCAAGTCACAGGCGATGTACAGTTCGGTAAAGCGGTTTCAGTTCAGGGAGCCGTTAGCTGCGCAGCAAAAGACGGCGAAAAGCTGGTGATTGAGGATGGTACTTCTCTTAAGGGCTAATCAATTAGGCCTTAGGTCAGCTGGGCGATTCTTGAGTCTTCTATCAAGTTAATGATCAGTTCCGGCAGGCTATTCGCTTGTGTCATCATCGCCGTGCTTGCATCCTGGAGTATTTGACCGCGAACGAGCACGCTCATCTCATGCGCGAAGTCTGCGTCGATAATGCGTGACTTCGATGCGCTTAAGTTGTTTTGGTAGTTGAAAAGTTCGTCTACAGTTTGATCAAGTCGATTCTGAATCGCGCCTATTCCTGATCGCACGCTAGAGGTTTTGGCGAGTGCTGCGTCTAGTTTCGCGAAAGCCTCGGTTGCGGAAATGATATTTGCAACGCTGATATTTGCGATGGACTCTACATCTGCTTCATTGACCAGCGCCGGTACCGACTCTTCTATATCTGAAGAAAATATCGTAAATGGACTATCGCTGGTAAATGCAATTTCACCGGAGACAAACGCACGGTCTACTTGGCCATTGCCGCCGATAAGATCAATACCTGCTGCGCCACCAACTGTGATTACGGTGCCAGATACATTAATCCCGTCGTCGCGAATTTCAAACGAATTTCCTGTTGCGTGGACTAGTCGTATGCCATTACCGTTATCGTTCACTGTGGCGATAACGCCGGAGGTGGTTGAAAACCCATTGAGTGTATCAACGGCGTCTTGGAGTCCAGCTGCCGTGTTTGGGTCGCTAATGTTTAAGGCAATAGGCGCGCTAACGCCGCCGTCGCCAATTAATCGAATGTTATAAACGACAGGATCTGAAAACGTGATTTCGGTTTCCGTATAAGCGCTCGCCGATACATTTGTTACTGCAGTTTCGGCATTAATTTGGGCTGCAATCTGAGCCGCGGATGAGCCGCTTGCGACTACGATGGCCGCGTTACCAACGTTGCTCGAGATCCCGAGGGACTCGCCATTGAATCGGACAATCTCTGAAGTGTCGGGGTTTTGTCCCTTGACCGTTGTAGGAAAGCCCGACAATTCATAGGTCCCTAGTTCGCGCACACGGAAGCTGTCAAGATCAATACTCATTGTTTGATTTGAATTGGCGCCCACTTGAAAGCGCTGCGCAGTGAAATTGCCGTTCAGTAGTTTTTTACCATTATATTCTGCGGTACTTGCGACGCGGTCAATTTCGTTTATCAGTTGGTCAATTTCGCGTTGAATAGCATCGCGAGCCAGCGGCGAATTCGTATCGTTTGCGGCTTGGACTACCAACTCTCGGATACGTTGTAACATCCCGCTAATGCCTTCGAGTGCGCCTTCGGCGACCTGCACTAGCGAAACCCCGCTGGCCGCATTTTGTCGAGCTTTTCCAAGTCCATTGACTTGGCTACCAAAGCGTTCAGCAATTGCGAAACCCGCCGCATCATCCGAGGCTGAATTGATTCTTTTCCCGCTCGACAAACGCTGCATAGCCGAGGCGACCGTCTGGCCGTTTCGACTTAAATGCCGTCCCGCTGTTAGGCTCATCAAATTGTTGATTCGCAGGGCCATTTAGTCTTTCCAGATTTGATCTTCGTAAACTAAATGGTATCTACTGCGACCGTATTGGACGCGACGAACGCGGGGCAAAATTAAAATCTCGTTTAGGCATCATTGTTCCTGCGAGCTTAATTTTTGTGGCTAGCCTTTTCTTTTTCTTGGACGCGAAGCGCGATAGCGGTTAACGATTTACGCACACCTGTCACCTCATCTGAGCTCTTACTGGCGTGCCATTTTTTTGCGATGGTATCTAACGGTTGCATTAAACCGCGAAAAGCCTTTTTTTCGTACGAAAACAGATCGCCAAGCTTCCACGCCTTGCCTTTAACTGATTCGATCGTCGACACCGCACTATCAACATTCCCAGTCTTATTTAATCGTTCGGCTTCTTTTACCATGCCGACCAGCGCCCAGATAGACTTAACGCGATTAGCTTTTTCTGCGGCTTTTTGCGCTTTTAGCGATGCGGCAACTTTCTTATTGAAGGCTTTAGAATGTTCTTTACCTTTCGCGATAAGCTTCGGCAAATCGGCCCGACATTTATGCTGATTTTTGCTATCAGCTAAGAATTGTTCGCTTAGGGAGATGCCTTTTTTGCATTTTGTGCAAATTTCATTCAATGGTCCGAATATTTTCCAGGCCATGAGCGATAGCACGACGCCGTTAGTGTTCGCCGTAGTGGCTTTGTTGAAGCCTAGTTTCTTGTCTTCGTAGATGCCTGAATACCATCCGCCCTTCGGGTTTCTGGCCTTGGTGACAGCGCTCAGCAATTTTTTGCTATAAGGACGTTCGGGAAATAGATAAGCCATAGAGAGCGCAGCTTTCACCGATAGCGTTTTTAAATGCGCCATATCTTCGCCACGATCGGTTAGTGCCTTCCACGGCTGGTCGTCAGTAAAAATCGTGTTGTAAATGAAGTAGGGGGCGCGGTCGATGTTGTCTTCCGATACCGCAGTGAGGTGACCGGTTTTTTCCCAGCGCTTGCGTTGAACAATGTAGATATTATTCAACAAGGGCTTGTTTTCTGCATCTACACCGTTTTCGACCGCGTCCATTGCGTAGGATTCGGATACGACATAGTTATATGCGCCTAGTGTTTTCGAATCGCGTTTATCGACGAGAATGGGAGTTTCCAGAATTTTCTGCTCAATGGCATGCCGGTTGCGGTATTTAGCGGAGACGTGTAAGTCAAACCCTAAGCGTGCAAATACTTTGGCAGCATACTGTTCATAGCCTAAACGCCCTTCCTGAAGCAGGATCGCGCGCTTATTCTTTTTGTTACGTGCCATTCCGAACATTTGGCCTTGCTTGATAAGGCGGCAGTAATTCCAGCTCATGATAATTTCCGTTGCCGCCGCTTGATACTGTGGATACAGGCAAGACAGAATGTTTAGCCAGGACGCTAAACGACCTAAATCGAGGGTAGACACGCCAATGCCGTATTCGGCTACTTTATTGACGTAGTCCACCTTCTGCGCAGTTTTCGTGTTGTACACTTTGTTGGGCGCTTCGCCATTGAATAAATCTAAGACTTTCAGCGTTTTCAGTAGGTTACTTACTTGCTTGTCGAACTTTTCTTTGTTGACCAGCCCTGCCTGATGCGCCGAAATCAAAGCGGCGAGTGAAGACCCCGTGTCCCACATGGTGGTAGAAGGATAATTATGAGCGGAATTAACAAGACCAGTCGTTTGAGTATTGTTTTCGAAGTATTTCCAAGCATGCTTGGCTATTTCGAGGTCGGCCGCATTTAACTTACCCGTTTTAACAGGACAGTGCTGTTGGGATAGGACAGTTTGACTAGAAATTAGGCAAACCGTAATAGCGCAGCCAATGATTATTTTTGACAAGTGGTTTTTTAACATGAGTGTTTTTTAAAAGCGCTTTTGCTTTAGTGAAAACTGTATTTTTTTTAAATAGATCTAGACTAT
>JBCCFA010000262.1:0-6746 GCA_039029975.1 Pseudomonadota bacterium | reverse complement strand
TGCTTGTATTATAGCCGTCCCAGGGCCTAATAATCTATTCTGCACAATTATTTAAATATATCAAAAGCTTAAATCACTTTTTGCTCGTCGATGAGCACCAACGTGCCGCATTACTGTGGCGCCATGTTTCAGGGCCAACCATGGCAGAAGACATCCTCATAAACGTCACCCCTCAAGAAACGCGTGTCGCGCGCGTCGAAAATGGCGTTTTGCAAGAGTTTGTGGTTGAACGAGCGCGTAGTCGAAGTCTAGTCGGCAACGTTTATTTGGGTCGGGTGATGCGGGTGCTGCCCGGCATGGGCGCCGCGTTCCTAGATATCGGGCTCGAAAGGACGGCTTTTTTGCACGTATCAGACATTGCCGAAGCCTATAACCGCGCTGGCCAAGAAGAACCAAGCATCGAAAAACTTGTGTCAGAAGGCCAAGAGCTACTGGTTCAAATCACCAAAGAACCCTTGGGTTCGAAAGGGGCGCGGCTTACGACAGGAATTAGCATCGCGTCGCGTTATTTGGTCCTGATTCCTAATGGTAACCATCTTGGGATCTCGCAACGAATTGAAGAGGAGGAAGAGAAAAAGCGTTTAAGAGACATCATTGCGTCATTAATTCCCAAATCGACCTTACCCCCACCTACAGATTTAGCGCAACATGAGGAACAGGACGACAATTTTGAACAGGGTTATATTGCACGAACAGCAGCAGAAGGCGCGGAAGAATTAGAATTAACGCGCGACATGAAATTCTTAACGCGGCTTTGGGAGACCATCCTACCGCGGGTAGAAGCTGCTTCTCCCCCTGACATTATCTACGAAGACCTCGCCTTACCGTTGCGTGTAATTCGTGATCTCTCCGCAGGTAGCACTGAACGCATCCGTATCGACTCTAACGATACGTTTCGAAAAGCCATCGAGTTCGCGGAAAAATTCTCTCCAGATCTGGTACCGCTAATCGAGCACTATCCGGGCGAACGGCCAATTCTGGATTTATATTCAACCGAAGATGAAATTCAACGGGCCTTACATCGCCGTGTTGATTTAAAGTCTGGCGGGCATTTGGTCATCGATCAAACCGAAGCGATGACCACAATTGATGTAAACACCGGCGGCTTCGTCGGTCATAGAAATCTCGAAGAAACAATCTTTAAAACAAACCTTGAAGCAACCCAAGCAATCGCTCGACAGCTCCGATTGCGAAACCTTGGTGGAATTGTCATTGTCGATTTTATCGACATGAGTGATGACGAGCATCAACGACAAGTGTTGCGCGCATTATCAAAGTGGTTAGAGCGAGATCATTCGAAAGTCAACGTGAGTGAGGTGACGTCGTTAGGTCTCGTGCAAATCACGCGAAAGCGCACCCGGGAAAGTTTGGAGCATGTACTATGCGAAAGCTGCCCAACCTGTTCAGGGCGCGGCTCCATTAAGTCAGCGGAATCGGTTTGCTACGAGATTTTCCGCGAAATTTTACGTGAAGCGCGCCAGTTTGAGGCGCAAAAACTACTTGTGGTTGCCTCGCAAACGGTCGTCGACCTGCTATTAGACGAAGAATCGCAAGGTATCGTGGAACTTGAGGAGTTCATTGGCGTTCCAATTAGGTTTCAAGTGGAACCGGCCTACACACAGGAACAATACGACGTGGTTTTGGTTTAAAAGCAAAGCACCATGCTGATCGCTATTCTCCGACTTTGCCGATACTCGTGGTATCTAATCGCGGCCGCACTTGTGAGCTTGGCGTTGCTCGCCGCCACCGCACGGTTATTGTTGCTAAACATCGATCAACAAAACCAATGGGTCGAGACTTGGTTATCACGGACGTTCGATAGGCCGGTGAGTATTGGCGAATTGAAAGGAAATTGGCACGGGTGGTCACCGTCAATTCAAATTGACAAACTCAGTGTATACGAACCCGATTCAACGACCGCACTAGTTCACTTCGAGCAAGCGGCGATCGAAATTTCAATTCGAAAATCGCTGCAGCAATTCAATTTAGTCCCCAGGAAAATTATCCTCGGTGGCGTCAAGTTCACGCTCGAACGTGGAGCAGACGGTCAATTCGCGATAGCGGGGATGCCACCCAGTCGATGGCCGGTCGCCCAATGGATAGAGGGTCAGAATCGGTTTAGCCTCACCAAAGCACACATTGAGTACATTGATAATCTAACCGGCTACAGACAGGTATTCGAAGATCTCTCGTTGACGATAGAGCGGAATCAAAATAACCGACGCATCTCAGGCAAAACAATTCGACAAGGGCAAACTTCCGAGGAGTGGCGATTTGCGATTGAGGCTGACGACACCTTACTCAGCTCAGATTGGAACGGAAAAATTAGCCTCAAGGTGACTAATTTCGATCTGACGCAATTCAAACAATTCAACACTTCCGCTGCCTCTAAGTTCGCGTCTACTCCAGTAGATCTCACTATGTCCAGTGAATGGAGCGATGCAAAATTGAGGTACGCGTTTTTTGCGTTACGCGGCCCGGCGAGCGGCTCAGACATCACAAGCGGATCAACTAATACGGCGTTCGACATAGAGGGCAATCTAAATCGAACCAAAAATGGGTGGGCCCTCGGCTTCGTCCCAAACCAAATCAATGCCATTGCGTATGACCCTGATGACCAACCGGTGCTAAAGGCGCGTTGGTTAGAAGACAGCAGTCGAGTCTTGTGGGAGATAACAAACTTACGACTGGAGGATTGGCTACCGCTCGTCGAAGCGTATCTTGCGACAACCGAAAGCCATGGCCCAAAGCTTCGCGCGCTGTCACCAACCGGTCGAATTGTTGATGCTCGGTTTTTGAGTACTCGTGACAGACTCACGACACCCCAGTTGGGTCGAATCCGGTTTGAAGAACTCGCCTGGCAAGAGGCAGGCGACGTGCCGAAAGTTCAAAATTTAGCCGGCGTGTTGAATTTTGCTAACGATCACGGGACCTTGGCATTCGAATCCAATCGAGACGTCCTGATCGCATCTGAAAAATGGTTAGAGTCGGCGGTTACTGCTGCAAACATCGACGGCGCGATCGAATGGCATAGGACAGAGGAAGGAATACGCTTGTCGACCACGGGGCTGCATACCGAAATAGAAACAATCGATATCGAGACCCGAGGTTCGGTAGGTTTCTATCCTGATCAAACAGATCTCAATGTATTCGCACGGATAAACGCTGGCAAATTAAATCACATTCGAAATTTGGTGCCGAAGAAAGTACTGCCCCCGAAGGGTGAGCGATGGGCGCGCCGTACATTCTTAAGTGGCAACATCAACGTTGGCGCGCTAGTGTTGCGCGGCGCATTGCAAGAGTTCCCGTTCGATAAGCAAGAAGGAGTTTTTCGCGTTTTCCTAGAAGCGAATGAAGCGGATATGAAATACGGGGCCAAGTGGCCGGCGGCAAGCGATGTGAGTGGTTTAGTGGAAATTGAAAATCGACGCGCTGATTTTCAAGTCACAAGCGGCAAAATATACTCCAGTGATGTCACTGGCGCTAAAATTTCCATCGCCAATTTATTCACAAAAAAGCGTTATGTAGAAGTCAGTAGTAAAACCAACGTTCTCGCCAGCGAAGTCGTAAAATTCATTGACGACAGCCCTTTGAAAAATACCAAAGCGAAGCGTTTCAAAGAACTAGAGATCGAAAAACCGTTTAGCTTGGCACTAGATCTTAACTTGGGTATTTATCCTGGGGGCGACAAAGACGTGCTCGGCTTAGCCGAATTCAAAGGTAATAGAATCGAATCGAAGAATTTGAAACTGGCGTTAGACGAACTTGTCGGAAATGTCAGTTTTACGCGCCACGACTGGTACGGCGAAGGTCTAACCGCAACATTCCGTGGTAATCGTGTGGGCGTGCTGCTCAATGGCGGCCTGGATGATCCAAACTACGACACCGAGATTCGTTTAACTGGCACCTCTGGCCCAACATTCCTACTTGAGCAGCTCGCGGCGTACGCGCCCACAGTAAAGAAACTGCTGCATCCTGCGACGGGCGAAGCTCGCCTGAGCGGCCAAACGGCGTGGAAAGCCGTGATATCGCTTCCGGGGGAAAGCTCAGATAAGGTCAAAGCACCCCGCAAGTTAACGGTCGATAGTAGCTTGCAGGGATTAGGCGTTGATCTACCTTGGCCGCTTGGAAAAAATGCAGCCCAGTCCTTACCGATTCGAATTTCTGTCTCTAGCCCAGCACAGGGCACACGAACGACGAACTTGTCTTTCGGCGATCGGTTTGAGGCGCTGCTATCTGACGTGCGCGCGAAACCAACGGATCGTCCCAACTTCCAAGGTGCGCAATTTTGGTTTGGTTCCGCAGCGCCTGCCGCGCAGGAACCCAAGTCCGGCATCGACATCCGAGGAACAATTTCACAATTGGATCCAACAGCCTGGCGGCAAATCGCCCGTGAATCGCTTTCCTCTAATGACATGGCAGCAAACTTGCCAACACAAATTGACCTAACGGTTGAAAACTTGGACGCGATGGGCAACGCCTTTAAAGACGTCAAGGTTGAAGGACACAACAATGACGATGGTTGGCTACTACGCTTAGAAAGCGAATCGCTCAGCGGCGAAATCACCGCGCCGCAGAATGATAAGCTGCCTGTGAAACTAAAGTTGTCGCGCTTACATCTTCAGAAAGTCGCGTCAGAAAAATCAGAAAGCGCCATGGATCCGAGCCACGTAAGGCCATTTAGTTTGGAGAGTTTATCGACCTCCTACGGGGATATCGAACTTGGCAAAGTGTCTGTTAGCGTTGAGCGAGTACCGGGCGGAATCAGAGTCAACAATGCACTTGCCGAACACGGACATTTCGATTTGCGGGCGAGCGGGGAATGGACGAAACAAGGATCAACGCAACAATCAAATTTAGATCTCACAATCGGCGGCCGCTCTCTGGCCGCGCTGCTAGGTAGTTTTGGCTACGACATCGCAAATATCGAAGGCGGCGTGACACAGCTAGACTTAAATGCCAATTGGCCTGGCTCACCGCTTGATTTCAGAATGGACCTCCTTCGAGGTCATTTAGGGCTGAGCGTAGAATCCGGACGCTTTCTGGATATCGAGCCAGGTGGCGGCAGATTGTTCGGTCTTTTGAGTTTGCAAACCTTACCGCGCCGCCTGGCACTAGACTTCAATGATCTGTTCGCCAAAGGGTTTGCCTTCGATAACATCGTCGGCAATTTTTCGATTGATGAGGGTCATGCCTATACGAACGGACTAATTATGGATGGACCCTCGGCCAGAATTCAGATTTCTGGGCGCACTGGGTTAAGCGAGCAAGACTACGACCAACGAGTTACGGTAACGCCAGCACTATCTAATTCTATTCCAGTCGCCAGCGCCTTGTTTGGACCCGCCGGTATTGGTGTGGGCGCCGTTATTTATCTCGGCCAGAAAATGTTCAAATCCATCCCAGAGCAAGTCGATAAAATACTCACTCGCGAGTATTCGATTACAGGCGAATGGTCTTCGCCGGTGATCGAAAAAATTTAATCGTGCCGAACCAACATCTGCAGCGTGTTTTCTAAATTTGATAAAACCCTGAGTAAGCTGCGCAGTGCGCATGGCGATCCGCACGTAGTAGTTGGTATATCGGGAGGGGTCGATTCTGCGGTTACAGCATTGTTGCTAAAAGAAGCAGGAATTCGTGTCACCGCAATTTTCATGAAAAATTGGAATGAGCCAGATGAGTACGGCAATTGCCGTTGGGAAGAAGACGTTGAAGACGCGCTCGATGTTTGCGAAAAGTTAGATATCCCAATTAATACGGTCGATTTATCCCAACAGTATTGGGATGGTGTTTTCGAGGACTTTCTACGCGAGTACAAACTCGGGCGCACACCAAATCCAGATATATTGTGTAATCGAGAAGTTAAATTTAGAGCATTTCTCGATCACATTGACGCGCTAGACGGCGATCTGGTGGCGACGGGGCATTACGCACGAATTGACCAGTGTGCAGACGACGACCATACATCTTGGCAATTGCAGAGAGGTCTAGATACCAACAAAGATCAATCGTATTTCCTGTACACGCTCGGACAATCTCAGCTCAGCAGATCAATTTTTCCAATTGGCTCGCTTAAGAAAGCGGCGGTGCGCGAGCTCGCAAAAAAAGCACGGCTCGAAGTTCACACGAAAAAGGACAGCACCGGGATCTGTTTCATCGGCGAGCGAAAATTCCGGCAGTTTTTAAGCGAATACATTTCTATTAAGCCGGGCCCAATCAAAACACTGGACGGTGCTACGATTGGCGAACATAGTGGCATCGCCTTTTATACGATGGGTCAACGCGAGGGACTCGGTATTGGCGGTGTTCAAGGCTATCCGCAAGGCGCCTGGTTCGTCGCCGCTAAAAATGTCGACACCAATGAGCTGTATGTCACCCAAGGGCACAACCATGCGTCTTTAATGAACCGCCACCTAAAGGCCGACACCGTCCATTGGATTTCAGAGCTGGAGCCAAAATTTCCTCTCACTTGCACCGCGCAAACGCGTTACCGGCAAAAAGACGCGCCGTGCAAGGTCATTAAATCGTCAGATGACACGATAGATGTGCAATTCGATGAGCCGCAACGCGCCGTGACACCGGGTCAATCGGTCGTATTTTATGACGGTGTTATTTGTCTTGGCGGCGCGATCATCGATTCGGTTTCGTAAACCAGAACTTCCTGTCCGCAGTAATTGCAGAAAAGTAGTTTTTCGCCCTACAACTGTCACCGGTAATTGCCGATAATAGACACAGCCGGTTGGTTG
>JBCCFA010000261.1:0-6836 GCA_039029975.1 Pseudomonadota bacterium | reverse complement strand
TTAGAAGAGCATAGCAAGCCAGCGGGCGTATCAATAGCGGGCGCCGCTTGGCTAGTTTCGGCGACGTGTTAATTACCTTTGCTAACGAAAACTAACGGTCAATGTCTGCCCTAGAGCTTTTTGAAGCGTTACAAAACGAGGCACGGGAGGCCCCGAGCTGTGACAGTGAAGCGGCGTTCAAGTCCTTGTGGCGAGCGCGCGATTTCGATTCGTTAGCACCGCTAGAACTTGCGCTGCAAGGCGGCGCTTGTTCTTCGATATTGCCATGGGTGTTTACCGTGGGATATCAAGCGACGCTGCGCAATGCGTTCCCGCAACTTCCGAAGATCGGATGGGCTGCCTTTGTTGCTACCGAAGATCAGCATCAGCCTGATGAGCACCCAGGCACCCGCGTATCAACAATCGATGGCGCGATGGTTTTGGAAGGTCACAAATCCTGGGTGGCACATTCGCGGAATCTCGATACCTTGATTGTGACAATTAACGATGAGGGTGGTGACAAGTATAAAGCCCGCGGAATTATTCTCGCCGCCGAGCGCCCGGGTATTACGCTGTCCCACCGCGAGCAACCCCGCTTTTTAGGAAAACTAAGTCAGGGGTATGCAAAATTTTCAGCGACGCCAATTGAACAACAAGAGATATTTGATTTTGAATCGATTCGACAGTTTGGTCGAACCGAAGCGAAATTTGTCATGTTGGCTAGCGTCGCATTTATGATGAGGCAATTGCGGGAGAATGCCGACTTTTGTCGGGGTTTGTTGGGAATAGCCTGCGCACTGGAAGCACTAATCTCAGAATCAGAAACGTCGCGGCAGGCATTCGCTGCGATTGATACTGAGTTTCAGCACTACGTGGCAGAATTCGAACGGGAGTTCGACGTGTCAACGATTGATGACTACGCCCAAGATAAGCGTTTGTTGACGATGTATTCGGCGCGTATTCAGCGACGCGCAAAACGCTGATTCGTCCGATCGACTCAGTGTATGCAAGTGTACTAAACAACGCTTGTGTTACCGGTATCCGTAAGCGGCTCGCACCAAGGCATAATTTGGTTTGCTGGGAGGGCAGTTGTTCGATTAACTAGCTTCGCGGATTCCCACCGATTCGTTCAAGCCCTTCAACGCGCTGTCGAGCAAGACGCTAAATTCTTGTCCAGAACCGGACTTTCTTTCGGTGAACGACATACGCACAGAAACTGACGTCGGTAGCATTGATGCGGCTTGTTTCGCAACGTCGCTGCCTAGCTTTTTCACAGTGTCGATTTCAGCATCGACAAACATCCCAACGAACAAACGCTTGCCAATTCGTGCAATCAGATCACCATTTGGTACTGCATTATCTAAAAATTCGGCGAATCGTCCGGACGTTTCCGAGTCAATGTGAAAATTGTTCTCAGCCTGCGAGCCTGGCGTCAATTCGAACAACGTCAAAACGACGTTTATCCCTTTGTGGTCACACAGCGCGAACGATAATCGCGACAGTAGTTCGATCCCAAACCGGTTGGTGATGTTCGTTTCTTTGTCGTGCATCACGCTCAATTTTCGGCTAATTTCCGCACTAACCAATTTACCAAATTGCCGAAGTAAATCAGCTTCAACCGCATCGAATTCTCGAGGCTCGTGATCAATTAGGCACAGCGTACCGACCGGTTCGCCGCCAACAGCCCGCACAGGTTGACCGGCGTAAAAAATCACATTTGGCGCATCAACAACCAACGGATTATCATCAAATCGATTATCGCGACGCGCGTCATTAACTAGAAAGATTTCGTTGTCGAGAATGGCGTGACCACAAAAGGACACCGCACGAGATGTCTCCTCAGCATCCAGTCCAGCTTTAGATTTAAACCATTGCCGGTGGTTATCAACCAGAGAAATCAACGCGATAGGCACATCGAACAATTTGGCGGCTAAATTGACGTACCGATCGAAGCGTTTCTCGGGTTCGCTATCGAGTAAGCGTGTGCGCTCTAATGCAGAGATCCTTTTCGATTCTCCTTCTGGGAGAGCCGGTTCAATCATCCTGTTTATCCCTAGATATCATTCACCTATCGAAGATAGCGGTATGGTGAAGAGCAACTTTAGGGGTCTTCGCGAGTAGCGCGGTTGTCTGTCGATAAAAAGAAGGTAGGTATTAAGTTGCACCAAAAAAGCTCAAAAGCCGAATTCGCCCCGAATATATGCTGTTGATCGGCGAATTTTGCAATATTGGGCGATGACTGATGAATCTAAAGCCAGGGTGTTCGGGGCGCTTCCAGTAGCGCTGAGTGAATATACCGTCGGAACAAATCCGGACCGGAAAAATCAGTGCTCGGGGGCGGCGAGTCTCACCGCAAACGATTGATACGGGTAACTAGAAGGTTTGAACGGCCTTTCAATCAATATGTTGCTCTGCAATAAAACGTTGTCGGCAATGTTTGAGATAATGCCTAGTTTACTCAACACAATTACGCAAACAAATGATTCGCTCTGGCGCCGATATTGGCGGTACATTTACGGATGTTATCGTTTTTGATTCAGATTCTTCATCTATAAAACTATCGAAAACCCTAAGCTCGAAAGATCTCAGCACCGCCGTCCTAAATGGGTTAAGCGGTACCGATACTTCGCTGGCAGACATCAACGTCTTAGTGCACGGCTCGACCGTTGTTATCAACGCACTCTTGGAACGTAAGGGTGTAACGACTGCCCTATTAACGACGAAAGGATTTCGTGACGTGTACGAAATCGGCCGGATTAATCGCCCGGATTCCTTTAACGTTTTCTTTGAAAAACATACGCCACTCGTGCCTCGTGCGCTGCGGTTCGAGGTCAACGAACGCCTGTTACCCGACCGCGCAATCGAGCAATTAACCGAAGCCGAGATTGCACGTGTCACGCAATGGGTTGAGGCCAGTAAGGTTGATTCCGTTGCGATTCTTTTTCTACATTCGTTCGTGAATCCCGCGCATGAGCGGGCCTTGAAATCCGCGCTTACTCGAAAATTTCCAGATAAGTTCATTACAGCTTCATATGAACTGACGCGCGAATATCGTGAATATGAACGCTCATCTACGGTTGTCGCGAATGCCTACGTTGGCCCAATTGTTGATGGCTACCTCGGAGAGCTCGAACGTGAGTTAGAGGCGAGACAGTTTGCGGGTAAATTTTACTTGATGCAGTCCAATGGTGGATTAATTGGTGCGACCGAGGCACGCTCTAATTGTATTTCCTTGATTGAATCAGGGCCGGCCGGCGGCGTAATTGGCAGCCAGCAGGTTTTACGCGATGTGCATTTTCACTCTGGCGTTGCCTTCGATATGGGCGGAACTACTGCCAAAGCCGGCGTTGTCGAAGAGGGGCAACCTCGCGTTGGACATGATTATTTCATCGGTTCTTACAACACAGGTTTACCAATTCTCACCTCGGTAATGGATATCCACGAGGTTGGAACCGGTGGTGGGAGTATTGCGAGCGTTACTGACTTGGGTGAACTGAGGGTAGGGCCACAGAGTGCGGGCGCACATCCTGGACCGGCGTGTTACGCGCGCGGCGGAAAGCTGCCAACCGTAACTGATGCGAACGTAGTTTTGGGGCGATTAAACGCGGAACTACCATTAGCCGGCGAGCTAAAACTAGATATAGAAGCGGCGCAAGAGGCGATCAGAAACCAAATTGCAGCGCGTTTAGACGTGACGGTAGAGGAAGCTGCGCTTGGCATTATTCGGGTAGCCAATACCGCCATGGCCTACGCAATCAGCGCAGTGACGATCGAGCGTGGCCTGAATCCGGCAGACTTCGTGCTTATCGCTTATGGCGGCGCCGGTCCGCTGCACGCGACGCAAATTGCGCGAGAACTGGGTATGGGCCAAGTCGTAATCCCGCCGACGCCTGGGGTATTCAGCGCTTATGGGATGCTTTTTGCCGATCCCCAAGGACACGCCGCACGGACCAAAATTACGGGAGTGGAGCCAGATTCGATAAAAAGTCTGGCGGAGCTGTTTGATAGTTTGACTGCCGAGGCGGTCGCCGGTATCGGCATCGAGGGGGAATCTTCCCCAATAATTAAAGCCAGCGCAGACATGCGCTATGTGGGTCAAGAACATACCGTTAATGTCCCAATAAAAGAAAAAACCCTACGCACCGGCGACGCTAGATTGCTTAAAGCAGATTTCGATGTGGTGCATGAGAGAACCTATTCGCATAGCGCAGCAGAGCAACCCGCTCAGGTGGTTACCCTCCGCGTCGTTGCGAGTGTTCCTGTTGAAAAGCCGGGCTTCGTCCCGCTAGCGAAAACGTCGGAGCCGTCTGGTGACAGTTTTAAGTCAAATGTGCATTTGGACCGAAAGTCCGAAATCGTTTCTTTTTATGCGCGAGAGGATTTGATCCCGGGGCAAATGATTGCGGGACCGGCGGTCATTTTTGAGTCGACATCATCAACGTTGTTGATCGATGGAGATCGAGTCTCTGTGCATGACAATGGTCATCTAATTATTGAAATCGAATCCCAAGGGGCGGGCCAAATATGAGTGGACTCGAAGCAGATCACGATATCGCTATTGATGCGGAGGTTTTACGTCATGGTTTTATCGCCATCACCGAAGAAATGAAAATAAACCTCATGCGGACTGCCTACAACATGATTATCTACGAGGCACTGGATTTCACCGTAGGTTTATTCGATCGTGATGGCAACACGATTTCAATCGGTTTGGGTCTGCCGATGTTTATTCGGGGTATGAGCGAAACGGTCAAAGCGACCATCGAGGAATATCCATTGGACGAAATGAAAGTTGGTGATATTTACATTACCAACGATGCCTATACGACAGGCAGTCATCTCAACCACATTGTCTTAACCTTACCTTTATTCGATGGTTCGCGCGTCATTGGCTTTACCTGCACCATGGCCCATTGGTTAGATATCGGCGGCGTCTTAAACGGCGTTACGCGCGACATTTTTTCTGAGGGCTTACAGGTTCCCATCTGTAAACTGTTCGATGAATATGAGCAAAATGATTTATTAGTACAAATCATTCAGCAAAACGTTCGCGATCCCGATCTGGCGATGGGGGATTTGCGGGCCCAAATAGCTGCGGTGAGAACAGGAGAAAAGCGATTTAATCATTTGCTCCAACGCTACGGGGCGACACGAATCGAAAAAGCCATGCGTTTCACCATGGAGCGCAGCGCTGAGCGCGCAAGAGCCGCCGTGGAAAAGATTCCTGACGGCTATTACGAAGCGGAAAGTTTTATGGACGGGGACGGCGTGGTGGACGAGCCTATTCCGATACATGTTGGGATTACGGTCAAGGCAAACAAGATGATTGTCGACATGAGCGGTATTTCGCCACAGGTTCAGGGTTTCTATAATTCTGGGCGCACCGCCGGGCTATCTGCTGCGCAGGTTGCATTCACCTGCCTTATCGACCCAATTAATCGGCCGATCAACGACGGGACTTATGAACCGCTTGAGGTGGTATTGCCCGATGAAACTGTGGTGAGCGCAGTTAAACCAGCCGCAATGCGCTGGTGGATGACGATACCCATGACGGTTGTTGATACGATTTTCAAGGCCCTCGCGCCGGCGTTACCGCAAGCCGTGCCCGCTGGCCATCACGCCGATCTGGCCATCGTTGACATGAATGGTACTCACCCACATGGCTGCCACTTTTACCGTTGTCTTGGCGGCTTAATAGGCGGTGGTTGGGGTGCTAAATGGAATGGTGACGGCATGAGCGCCACCATTTGTATCAACGACGGGGATACCCATAACGCGCCAGTTGAATCGATGGAATTAAAATACCCTCACCTCATTGAGCGCCACGAATTACGCGAAGATTCGGGTGGTGCCGGCGAATTCCGTGGTGGTTTGGGTGTGATCCAACAGCGTCGCGTGCTTGCGACGAGCGCGATAAATGCGCAAATAGAACGTACGCAAGACGCGCCTTGGGGGTTGTTTGGCGGCGAATCTGGCGCAGCGAACAAGCTTGAGATTATGCGCGCAGATGGCACTCATGAAACCTATCCCACGGGCAAGGTGCTGGACGAAGAATTATATGAGGGTGACGCTTATATCCTTTACTCTGGAGGCGGTGGCGGCTACGGCGATCCGCATAAGCGGCCTACTGCCAAAGTGCTGGAAGACGTACAACAGGGCTATGTTTCGGTTGCAGTTGCGAGGGAGCAATATGGGGTTGTTATCGATCCCACCACCCTCAGCTTAAATGAAGCTCAAACTAACGCTTTGCGCAAATTGGACTAATTAATCATGCCAAAAACAAATTTTAAGCAAGCAGAGAATACACGCGGACCATTCGACCCGGGTGGTCAACCAGATACGCGTATTGGACAACCAATGGAATTGGGATTCTTTGCTTGGAATATCAAAGGCGGGATGACAGCTTCCAAGGCAGTGCTTAGTAATCCACTCCGCTATCAAGATTTTTGGCATTGGGATCGGGCATCAAGAATGGTGCAACTGGCCGAAGAAATTGGCTTTGACTATCAAGTCCCTTTTGCACGTTGGGTGGGCCAGGGCGGTGAGACGGACTACAACGAAAGTAATTTAGATTTTCTCACTTCAGCTGCCGCGACCGCACCGATCACATCAAAACTTGCGCTGTTTTCTACTGCCCATGTCACGTACAAATTCCACCCACTGCACTTTGCTAAGTTTGGCGCGACGATAGATTTTATTTCCAAAGGCCGTTGGGGCTTAAATATTGTCACCGGTTATTCCGCGAAAGAGCAGGCAGCGTTCGGGATAGATCCGTTAATTGACCACGATGTTGCCTATGACATGGCCGACGAATTTTGTACCTTAATGAAGTACTACTGGTCAGAAGACGAGCCGAT
>JBCCFA010000260.1:0-6870 GCA_039029975.1 Pseudomonadota bacterium | reverse complement strand
GACGTTTTTTCGGTGGACGACAACCGTTATGAGGAATCGGTGTCACGTCGGTGATATTGGTGATCTTGAATCCGGCGGCGTTCAGCGCACGCACTGCGGATTCTCGACCTGGCCCAGGCCCTTTCACAAATACATCTAGGTTTTGCATCCCGAAATCATCCGCTATCCAAGACAGGCGCTCGGCCGCAACTTGTGCCGCGAAGGGTGTGCTCTTCCGCGAGCCGCGAAATCCGCTGCCTCCCGCCGTAGCCCAACCCAAGGTGTTCCCTTGGCGATCGGTGATAGTGATAATCGTGTTATTGAAAGACGCGTGAATATGCGCAACCCCATCGATGATGGTTTGCTTTACGCGTTTTTTCGACTTTGGCGATGCAGTTGCCATAGGCTTCTCTTTGTTTACTCAGTTATGTGTTATCGCTTAATCGCGCGTCGCGGCCCTTTTCGTGTGCGCGCGTTAGTTTGCGTTTGCTGGCCTCGAACCGGTAATCCGCGACGGTGGCGGATGCCGCGGTAACATCCTAAATCCATCAAACGTTTGATGTTCATAGAGACTTCGCGTCGAAGATCACCTTCGATAGTGAATTCACCGACAGCGTTGCGTAACGATTCAAGCTGCTCTTCGGTGAGGTCTTTCACCATAGCGTCTTGAGGAACACCGGTGGACGCGCATATGCTCTTAGCTCGGGTCGGGCCGATGCCGTAAATTTGTTGCAACGCGATCACGGTATGTTTGCGATCGGCGATATTCACTCCTGCAACACGTGCCATAATTCTAACCTCTGTTTACTAAATTCATCGCTACGTTAACGTTTCTATGATTATCCTTGGCGTTGCTTATGCCGTGGATCTTTGCAAATCACCCGAATCACGCCTTTGCGTTTTATGACTCGGCAATTTCTGCAAATTCGTTTGACCGATGCTCTAATTTTCATCTTGATACTCTCTCCGTCTAGCGACGACCGTAACCTTTTAAATTTGCCTTCTTCATCAACCCATCGTATTGATGAGACATAAGATGCGCCTGCACTTGTGACATGAAATCCATCACGACCACAACGATGATAAGCAAGCTTGTTCCGCCGAAATAGAAAGGCACACTGAACTGCAAGATTAGAAACTCCGGCAATAGGCAAACTGCAGTGATGTAAATTGCGCCAGCTACCGTCAATCGCGTCATAACACCGTCAATGTATTTCGCGGTTTGGTCTCCCGGGCGAATACCCGGAATGAACGCACCCGATTTCTTTAAGTTGTCCGCCATTTCTTTAGGATTAAAGACCAATGCCGTATAGAAGAAACAGAAAAATATGATAGCCGCAGCATAGAACATGACGTAGAGCGGCTGCCCGGGCGACAAGGTTGACGACAGATCGCGAAGCCAAGTCATGCCTTCAGCATCGCCAAACCAGCCACCAATCGTTGCGGGAAACAGAATGATACTGGAGGCAAAAATGGGCGGTATCACACCAGCCATGTTCAGCTTGAGCGGTAGATGGCTGCTCTGACCACCGTACATTTGGCGACCACGCTGCTGTTTAGCGTAATTAATGGTGATACGACGTTGCGCCCGCTCAACGAATACGACGACCGCGGTAACGCCTATCGCTAAGGCAAACAACACAAGGACGGTTAAAAAGTTAAGCTCACCTGTACGCGCCAACTCCAAGGTGCCACCAATAGCGGATGGCAGTCCAGCGACGATACCCGCAAAGATTATCATCGAGATACCGTTGCCAATACCTCGCTCGGTGACTTGTTCACCTAACCACATCAAAAATAGCGTTCCTGTAACGAGCGTGGTGACGCAAATAATCTTAAAGCCAACGCCGGGATCGAGAACTAGCGACATCCCTGCCGCCGTTTGACCCTCTAGCATCACGGCGACCCCAAAAGCCTGAAAAGTTGCCAGCGCGACAGTGCCCATACGCGTGTACTGCGTAATCTTTCGACGTCCCGACTCACCTTCCTTCTTAAGTTGTTCAAGCTTGGGATGCACAACGGATAGCAACTGCATGATGATCGATGCTGAGATGTACGGCATGATGCCCAGAGCAACGACAGAAAATCGTTCTAAGGCACCGCCCGAAAACATGTTGAACATGTCGAGAATGGTGCCACGCTGTTGGTCAAACAGCTGCGCTAACGCGCTGGGGCTAATCCCAGGGACCGGAATGAACGTGCAGATCCGAAATACGATGATCGCGCCCAGCAAAAATAACAGGCGCTGGCGGAGTTCGGTTAACTGCCCCAGTCCACCTGCAGAAGCCGCGATATTTTTATTTGCTGTTGCCATCGGTTAATTGAATATTTTCGGTTAACTATTTACGTTTAACGATTCTGTGCTGCTACTCGGAGACCGAACCGCCTGCCGCCTCAATTTGAGTTTTAGCGCCCTTCGTCACGCGAACGCCGGAAACCTTTACTGCGCGATCAATCGTTCCGGACGCGATAACTTTAACGGTCTGAACGTCATGACGAATCAAGCCCGCCTTCTTAAGGCTTTCCAAATTCACTTCTCCGTCTTCTACTAAGGCCAGTTCGTGCAGACGAATCTCATCGTAGTACTGACTTTTTCGCGAACGAAACCCGAACTTCGGTAAACGACGCTGCAAAGGCATTTGACCGCCTTCGAATCCGCTTTTGTGAAAGCCGCCTGAGCGTGATTTCTGTCCTTTGTGCCCGCGACCACAAGTTTTACCAAGCCCTGAACCAATTCCCCGCCCAACCCGTTTTCGCGTCGATTTTGCGCCGTCGGCGGGCTTAATTGTATTTAAGCGCATGTTTAGGACTCCTCGACCTGCAGCAGGTACGAAACCTTGTTAATCATCCCTCTGTTCTCCGGCGTGTCCAACACTTCCACGGTGTGTCGAATTTTTCGTAGACCCAAGCCACGCACGCAGGCTTTATGCGCTTTCAAACGCCCGTTCACACTTTTCGCCAAAGTGACTTTTATTTTTTTATCTGTCGCCATTGCATTTACGCTCGAATTTCTTCAACGCTCTTACCGCGCTTGGCGGCCATGTGTTCAGGTGACGCCATGTTCGTGAGCCCGTTGATAGTGGCCCGTACAACGTTGACAGGATTGGTTGTGCCAATACACTTTGCCAACACATTTTGCACGCCAACAACCTCAAACACGGCACGCATTGGGCCACCAGCGATAATACCGGTACCGGGGGAAGCGGGTTGCATATACACTTTGGCGGCACCATGCTCACCCACGATCGGATATTGCAAAGTATCTTCGTTCAAAGCCACGGTTTGCATATTTCGACGGGCGTTCTCCATCGCTTTCTGGATAGCGACCGGTACTTCACGCGCTTTGCCGCGACCCATGCCAATACGACCAGCCCCATCGCCGACGACGGTTAAGGCGGTGAAGCCAAAAATACGACCCCCTTTAACAACCTTCGCAACGCGGTTAACTGCTACCAATTTTTCGTATAAGCCTTCTTGACCTTCGGTTGCCGCTGTAACGCTCATAATTTATTGCTCCTAGAATTTCAGGCCATTTTCGCGCGCGGCGTCAGCCAGGGCTTTAATTCTGCCGTGATATTTGAAGCCGCCTCGGTCAAATGCCACCGAATCCACGCCAGCTGCTAAGGCTCGTTCAGCAATCAATTTACCAACCGCAGATGCAGCTTGGACATTGCCTGAATACTTCAGTTCGCCTTTGACGTCTTTTTCGGTTGTAGACGCGCTTGCTAGTACTTCACCACCAGAATTAGAGATAACCTGGGCATAGATATGCCGTGGCGAACGGAACACGCACAGGCGCGTCGCCTCTAATGTTTTTATGCGGCTGCGAGTTTTTCTCGCTCGCCGTAACCGAGATGCTTTTTTGTTCATGTGCGTCTTTAAGCCTTCTTAGCTTCTTTTCTAACAATCTGCTCGTCTGAATAGCGCACACCTTTCCCTTTATAAGGTTCAGGTTTGCGAAACGCTCTGATATTCGCAGCGACCTGACCGACGAGTTGCTTGTCGCTACCTTTAACTACAATTTCCGTTTGGCTTGGGGTTTCAATTGTCACACCTTCCGGAACATCAAAATCGATGGGGTGCGAATAACCAAGCGCAAGATTTAAAACCTTGCCCTTCATCTGCGCCCGGTAACCGACACCAACAATATCGAGTTTGCGCTCGAAGCCGTCCGAAACACCGACCACCAGGTTATTGATTAACGCACGGGTGGTTCCGGAAAGTGCCTTTGCACTCTTAGAGTCATTATTCGCCGACACTTTAATGACGCCGTCTTCTTCCGCGACGCTAACGTCCGAATGTATGTTGTGTGTAAGTTCGCCCTTGCCACCTTTAACCGTAATTTCTTGACCGCTTAAGTTAACGCTAACGCCGCTGGGGAGCGAAATAGGTGCGTTTGCAATTCTAGACATTCTGAAACCCTCTTCGGCACTAGTACACAGAGCAGATGACTTCGCCGCCAATGCCCTGGGCGCGAGCTTCCCGTTCTGTCATCACGCCGCGTGATGTAGACACGATGGCGATACCTAATCCACCGACGATTGACGGTAGATCATCTTTGCCTCTGTAGACCCTAAGACCCGGACGACTTTCGCGCTTGATTCGATCGATGACAGGTTTGCCGCCGTAATACTTCAGCTTGATTACGAGTTGCGGGTGAGTACCTGAGTCGTCCTTTTCGTAGCCAGTAATGTAACCCTCTTGCTGGAGCACTTCCGCAATAGCAATTTTTTTGTTCGAACAAGGCATCGCAACTTCGGTGCGCGAGCGGGCCTGCGCATTCCGAATTCGCGTAAACATATCTGAAATGGGGTCTTGCATGCTCATTAGGCGATAGTCCTGTAACTTTTTACTTTACTCTGCTGTTGTTCTTCGCTATTTCAACTTACCGATTGGCAACATACCAACTGGCAATTTACCAACTTGCTTTAACCAAGCCTGGGACATGGCCTTCCATCGCTAAGCGACGAAGCTCATTCCGGGACAAGCCAAATTTTCGGTAAAACCCGTGCGGCCTGCCCGTCAACCGACAGCGATTGCGTCCACGCACTGGGCTGGAATCTCGAGGCATCTTCTGCAATTTAATGACGGCTTCCTCACGTTCCTCAAACGAGGATTCCGGATTAGAAATTACCGTTTTAAGTTGCGTGCGTTTTTCGGCGTAGCGGGCGGCCAATTTGGCGCGCTTTCGCTCTCTATTTACCATCGATTTCTTTGCCATTTAATTACCTTATTAACTTTGCGGCAGCTTTTTTCCGCGTCAGATCTCTAGGCCGACCGTAACGGAAAGTTAAATGCTTCCAACAGCGCGCGACCTTGGTCATCGGTCTTAGCTGTTGTTGTAATACAAATGTCGAGGCCACGAATCGCGTCGATTTTGTCGTAGTCGATTTCTGGAAAAATGATTTGCTCTTTAACACCAAGACTGTAGTTCCCGCGCCCATCAAACGCGCGCGGACTAAATCCACGAAAATCTCGAATCCTTGGGATGGCAACGTTAATTAATCGGTCAAGAAACTCGTACATACGCTGCCGGCGTAAGGTGACCTTCGCGCCAATCGGCCAATCATCACGGATTTTGAACCCGGCAATAGATTTGCGAGCTAATGTAGCAATGGGTTTTTGCCCCGCAATTAACTCCAAGTTCCCCATCGCATGTTCCATCACCTTTTTGTCGGCAACCGCTTCACCGATGCCCATATTCAAGGTGACCTTGGATATCCTGGGGACTTCCATTGCGCTCTTGAAGGAAAATTGTTCCTGCAATTTGCCTTTCAGTTGCTCGTTATAAATTTTTTCAAGTCTTGCCATGTTCGTGAACCGTATAGTGGCTGTGTTTGCTTCCTAATGCGTCGCTGATTTACACATCAACGACTTCGTTGTTCGATTTGAATACGCGGACTTTGCGGCCATCTTCTAAAGTTTTAATACCTACGCGGTCTGCTTTTTCGGTAACCGGGTTGTAAAGGCCAACATTTGAAATATGTATCGGTGATTCTTTCTCAACGATGCCGCCCGGCACGCCCATTTGTGGATTGGGTTTGGTGTGACGTTTAACCAAATTCACACCTTCCACAATCACATGCGAATCATCAATAATTCGCAACACTGCGCCGCGTTTGCCTTTATCTCGGCCAGCCAGCACTGAAATTTCGTCGCCCTTTTTTATTTTTGACATCGTCTTATCAACCTTAGTGTCGCGTCGCTATCTGCCGTCGTCCTACAAGACTTCTGGCGCTAAAGACACGATGCGCATAAATTTTTCGCTGCGTAGTTCGCGCGTAACTGGCCCGAAGATTCGAGTTCCGATGGGCTGCAATTGCTTGTCTAACAGCACTGCTGCATTCCCATCAAAACGTATCAAGGAACCATCGGCTCGCCGAACCCCTTTTCGAGTGCGCACTACTACCGCATCGAACACGTCACCTTTCTTCACCTTGCCGCGCGGTATTGCCTCTTTGATAGTGACCTTAATTACGTCACCAACATTCGCATATCGGCGCTTGGAACCGCCGAGGACTTTGATGCACATTAGTCGGCGCGCGCCGCTGTTGTCGGCTGCTTCGAGCATGGATTGCATTTGAATCATTTCTATCTTTCTCCGAAAAGCTCTTTACCAGTTCCCTAAAAGCTAGGTGGCCTGGGCTAGAACTTTTTGCAATTTCCACGATTTTGATTTGGAAATCGGCCGACACTCTTCGATTGCGACGGTGTCGCCCTCGTTACACTCATTGTTCTCATCGTGTGCAAGCAAACGGGTCGAGTTTTTTAATTATTTCGTATAGATGGGATGCTCGACGCGTCGTTCGACCATGTAAGCAATCGTTTTTTCCAGCTTGTTACTAAAGAATTAACCTACAACCGTAAGAGTTAGTTTCTAAGTCATCATAT
>JBCCFA010000259.1:0-6871 GCA_039029975.1 Pseudomonadota bacterium | reverse complement strand
GGTCGGCGCCGCCTTCATCGGCGCGAAACTCTCGATAGCGGCTAAACCACATCACCACAATTGAAGCTAAAAAGCCGAAAATTGCCTGCGCGATAGAATAAGCAAAGTAATAACCCATACCGCGGCTCCGGCCACCATCGCCTCGCGAGAGCGCCGATGCAACGATACTCGCAAATACCATAACAAACGTATTAACAACGCCTTGGATTAACGACAGGGTAACCATGTCGCCGTTGGCGACATGACTTACTTCGTGGCCAAGTACGGCTTCAACTTCATCGCGAGTCATATTGTTAAGCAAGCCAGTACTGACAGCGACAAGCGCGTCATTTTTATTCGCGCCGGTGGCAAAGGCGTTTGGCGCATTTGACTGAAATATCGCAACATCAGGGTGACCTATGCCGGCTTGATCGGCTTGGCTATGCACAGTGTCTACCAACCAGCTTTCGATCTCACTGCTAGGCGATTCGAGGACCTGGGCACCGGTAGAGCGCAAAGCCATTTTTTTTGACATCAATAGGGAAATGAAAGAACCGCCCATGCCAAAGATCGCCGCCATAAATAGAAATGGCGTGGAGCTGCTGCCAGGTTGGTTTAAACCGAGCAGGTTCAACACAAAACCAAGCACCAAAACGACGGCGAAATTGGTTGTGAGAAATAGCAGTATTCTAGTCACAGGAAATTCTCTCCAAATCCAGGAATCAGGCTATCGAGGTCGTATGATTCGACCATACCAGACGCGCAAATTGCACGCTAATTCGATGATCGCGCGCGGACAGCCGATAATTATACTAGTACTATCTGAACCTGTACTGAAATTGCGACCGACAGAAAGGCGAGACACATCAGAAACTCATGGGCAATTCGAAAAAAAATCGAACAGAAGAACGCGACCGTGGCGCATTGATCTGCGAATTAAGATCGGCTGCTGACAGCGCGGCGCGTACGATACTGCCGTATTTTCGTCACGCCATGAAGATTGAAAACAAACACCCAAACGCTGCCGATTTCGATCCCGTCACGTTGGCCGATCGCGAAGCCGAAAAAATTATTCGCCAAACCATTTTGGCAAGATATCCCAACGACACGCTGATCGGTGAAGAGTTCGATAATGTGGTGGGGAGCTCCGATTATTCTTGGGTGATTGACCCAATCGACGGCACGCGAGCTTTTGTATGTGGGATCCCTACTTGGGCAATTCTGATCGGTGTTTGCAAGCATTCCCAACCCTTACTTGGAATAATGTCCCAACCGGTAGTTGGCGATATCTTTATCGGTGGGATGGGTGAGGGACAATTAATTTCCCGCAGCGGTAGTGCGGCTCTAGGTACTTGCGAGGTTGACTCACTATCCGATGCGAGCTTATTTGCTACGACGCCAGATATGTTTGATGCTAGCGAACTCGATGTGTTTGACGCCGTGTCGGAAAAGGTCAAGATGACACGCTTCGGGGTCGATAGTTATGCATATTGCTTACTTGCCGCAGGGCATGTCGAGCTGGTGATAGAGGCTGGACTCGGTTTTTACGATATCGCCGCGCTTATTCCAATTATTGAATCGGCCGGTGGTGTGGTCAGCGACTGGTCCGGCGCGCCAGTGCGTAGCGGCGGTAGGGTGATCGCTGCGGCAAACGAAGCGATTCATGCGCAGGCGCTTGAGATAATAAAAACGCGCTTAGCCGCAGGTCATGGATGATCCACAAGAGCGATGTCAGCATTCATTAGACCAATCTGCTTAATTGTGCTGACTGTTGTTGGATTCGTTGAGGCCGAAGCGCGAGTTTTCGCCCAAGACCTCCGTCTAACCCGTTTTCACGACATTCTTGGTAGCGTGATTAATGATGATCATGTGAGTCAACGCGAGTTTGTACTCGGTGCCTTAGATGTGATGATCGACGCTTATCTGATCGAGATAAAACGCCTCGACGAGTTGGATAGCGATTCGCGATCAAGCAAGGCAAGCTGGCGTTCTGGCACTTTGGGTTTCGTGGCTAGACTTGAAAAATCGGTGACGGCCTTAGAGCGCGGCGCCGAATTGTTTATTGCCGAAGAAATCGATGGCTCTGTTCGGTTTGTTATTGGTGCTGAACAAATTATGTTCAACGCACCGCGTATGTCCGATCAGGGGCAGCTTGAGGCCACGTTGGTCGATCACTACTGTTTACGCCAACGCTGTAACCAGGGCCGCGGTACGATCGAGGACAAAACGATGGACGAGATGGCTCGGCACAGCGGATCTTGGGAATTTTCAGGCGGTACCAAACCCACTTATACCGCCAGCGATGGACTCGAGTGCGTGTTTCGTGACCAGCGGCACCTAACTTTGAAACGAGAAGCCTGTAAATCTCTGATCTTTGAACTACGATTTCTTGCTGAGGCTTTAAAGGCGCTTCGGGCGAAAGGCGCTCGAATTGACTGGGATAGGATAGCGCTAGACGGGAATAATAATGCCGCGCCCAACAAGGTGACTTACAACAGTAAACGTGAGTTCTTTCACGCGCGGCTGCCAAAGCTATGGCGTGCGCAAGCAATGTTGCGCTCGGCGATTCCGTGGCTGCAGGCCCGAACTTTGGGGAACGTTAGAAGTTTTACGATTCAACCCCCGGACATTGTTACGTACTCGTCGAAGTAAAAGATCCTAACTTCCCACGCGATTGTCCTCTCCAAAATCGACGACAACTGGAGTTCATGTGGTGAAATTTACACTGAAATTGGCGGCTATATTGATGGTATTAATTGTCTCACCGCTTCATGCAGAGCAACGTTATCAAGCGGTTCCTTTGAACCCAGGATACGAATTTGGTACCGAAAAAGCATTCTTACTTGATACCCTCGCAGGTCACATGTGGATTTGGGTAGAAAGCCCTTCGATTGGTGATAAAGCGGGTGGACGCTACCTAATCTATCAAGGACAACTGCAACCCGGTAAAACGGTTGGGGAAATTATTCACGAGCAAAAATGGGCTGGCGATGTACAACCTTAGTACCGAATTACGATGCGCCTAGCCGGTAGAAATGCCGTCGTTACCGGCGCCTCCAGCGGCATTGGACGTGCCGTTGCGATAAAACTCGCCGCGGAGGGTGCGGCTGTTGTTGTGAACTACCGAAGCTCGGAAGATGCCGCTCTCGCCTGCGTGCAAGATATCAATGCGGCAGGCGGTACGGCCAATGCGCTGCAGGCAGATGTTGCGAACAAGGATGACGTTGCGCGATTGGTGAACCAGGCAAACGATATGTTGTCGGGTGTTGATATTTGGGCGAATGTTGCTGGTGCCGACATTTTGACCGGAAGCGGGTCGGCGCTAGCAGACTCAGACAAGCTGCGGGCTTTGCTTGATGTTGATTTGCAAGGCACCATTAACTGCTGTTGGGCCGCAGAACACTTGCTGCGAGAATCGACGTGCGGGGCGGTAATCAACATGTCATGGGATTTAGCGCTGCGCGGCATGGCAGGGCGCAATCCTGAAATGTTTGCCGCAACGAAGGCAGGTATTTCGGGGTTCACCCGTTCATTTGCCCGCTCGGTAGCGCCGCACTTCAGGGTGAATGAGGTTGCGCCCGGATGGATTGCCACCGCTTTTGCTGAACAAGAGATGCGCGACGATTATCGGCAAGCAATTATTGATCAAACGCCCTTAGCGCGTTTAGGCCAACCCGCGGACGTCGCCAATGCGGTCGCGTTTCTAGCCAGTGATGAAGCAAGTTTTATCACGGGACAAACCTTGAACGTGAATGGCGGACTCAGCAGCTGAGTCTTGCCGTTGTCATCGCTGAGCCAGTTAGCAGGCTAGTCTTAACCCAGCGAACTGCCACCGGCAGTGTGGATAAAAGAAGTTGCGGTATGTTGCGCGACTATGACCTGGCGGCGTCACGCAGCAAGCGCCGCGCAAGACCATTTGATTACTCATGAACTTACCATTGTACTCGCCAATAGCGCCGGGTGGCGGGGCGTATCCGGGGTACGGTAAGTAGGCGCTGGCGGTCCACTGCCAGACCTCACTAAATGCTTGAGTGATGCCAGCGTTGGGCAATGAATGCATCGCTTGAGGATGCAAGGAACGATCGAGCAACTTCTGCCCGCCACCGTCGTCGTCAGCAGCCTGACTCGTCACCGCATATTCCCACTCCGCTTCCGTCGGCAACCGTGCCCCGGCCCAGCGCGCGTAAGCGTCGGCTTCATAAAACGACAGATGAACAACCGGTTCGTGCTCGTTTAGCGGACGCTCTCCGTATAAGGTGAACTCGGACCACATCTCCTCCTGTTTGCGCCAGTAGAGCGGTGCCCGCCAGTTGTTTTGGCTAACCGTCGCCCAACCGTCCGATAGCCATAAGGTGGGTTGCTCGTAACCGCCGTCTTCGATGAACTTCAGATATTCGCCATTCGTTACAAGTCGGTTGGCCAGACGAAACGAGGGTTGGTAGTGGCGATGTCTGGGTCTTTCGTTATCGAAACAAAACGCCTCGCCCTGTGCACCAATTTCAATTAAACCCTCTGAAAGGGTGAGCCAACTTGCTGTTTGGGTGGTTGCAGATTCAGACAGGAGCGGCCGTTCATCTCGGTAGCGGGGTTTCAGTGGATTTTGTGCCAACAAGTGTTTTAAATCCATGAGCAGCAATTCTTGATGCTGCTGTTCGTGTTGGATGCCCACCTCGACAATGCGGTGCGAGGCTTCGTCGATACCAGCGTCTAGCAGTCGCCGCACGTGCTCATCGACATAATTCCGATAGTCGAGAACCTGGGTTAGTGAAGGCCGCGTCAGCAGTCCGCGGTGTGGGCGAGAATATTGTTCGCCGACACTGTTGTAATAAGAATTAAACAGGACGCGAAATTCGGGATCAAAGACGCGATACCGCGGTCGGTTTTCTAACAAAAAGGTTTCAAAAAACCACGTCGTGTGTGCTAAGTGCCATTTCGCTGGGCTACAATCCGGCATCGATTGCACGCATGCGTCTTCGGCCGAAATATTTTTAACCAAGCTCGCAGAGGTGTTGCGAGTTGATGCATAGTTGTCGGCGTTTGTGGTGAAATCTGTTTGGCGGCTAGCGATCTCAGCCTTGGCGCTCATAGTTGTTTCCGAAGCTTAGTTGCGAACCATCCTACGCGCAGGTATCTGTGATTTCAAATTCCACCGCGCTTTCTCCAATGAAAGTGCGATCGCGGTCAAAGCGTCTTTCCACAAAGCGCGCAACGCCCGTTCGACTCAAGGTGTACACACTGCAACATCGCGTACCGTAGGTGTCACCTTCGATAAATATGGGTGACAGCTGCCTTTCCATTTGTAATCCAACACCGGTGTTTGGCAAATCGTCGTCGGGGGGTGTGTGCCTGTCCGCAAGCAAATCGAACAAGGCTTCGGAGAAATTGTCGTTTTGTTGTGCAATAACTTGATAGCTTGATTTCAAACGGATCAGTTTTGGCCAAGGCGTATCAAGTGACGCGTTACTTAATCCGTAGACGCCCTTGACTAAGCTATCTCCCGTCGCTTCAACGTTATTGAACCAATGCAGCGCTTCGCCGCCGTAGCCAATAAAGTTGTAGCCGTTATATTCATTTGCCGTGCTCAGCAGCCGTTCCTTAGGATCGGCTTCGTTGCCAACAAGAAAATTAATACTAAGCTCACCGCGGGTTTTCGCACCAATGCCGCCCGGTTTGCGTACGTTCGTTACGGCCGCAAAATGTCCACGTCGATTAATTGCCATCCAGGTGCCGCCGGCTTCCAAATCGCGGCCGCCGAAAATATCGCTTAGCTCAGTCCACCAATCTGCTGGTGCAGCTGGTCGATCGTGGAATTCATCTCGATTGGCCGCCACCACTAGCAAAAATTCTGGATGCGTACACCAATCGATTAATAACAAACACACGTGCGGGTTACTCTAGAAATTAATTAGGCTGTGGATTTTATATTTGTCTAATGATTGCCTGCCGTTTAAAAAATCCAACTCGACAACGAACGCGCAAGCTGCGACTGTTGCGCCCGCCGCCTCGATCAGTTCGCAGCTTGCTACTGCCGTGCCGCCAGTGGCGATGAGGTCATCAACTAACAGTACTCGATCTCCTTGTGTTACCGCATCTTGATGCATTTCGAGGGTGGCCTGCCCATATTCCAAGTCGTAGGAAACGGCGTGGGTAGCGGCCGGCAGTTTCCCCGGTTTGCGCAACGGCACAAACCCCACGTTCAAGGCTTGTGCGACCAAACTGCCGAAAATAAAGCCGCGTGCCTCCATGCCAGCGACCGCGGAGATATTCTCATCTCGAAACGGGTGGCTTAAGCCTTGGGTAACTTTAGACATCAGCAACGGATCGGCAATAACCGGCGTGAGATCTTTAAACAGGATGCCTGGTTTCGGAAAATCCGCGATATCGCGAATGGCTTGTTTCACGTCTTCCACAATAGTCCTCTGTTGATAGCTTCTCGTTAATCTTAAATCAATACCGCTGGCTCAATTTTCGAGCGCGGTGAAAACAATGTTAGGGTGTATGAACCCAATTCGTCGCCGAGAGACGGACAAGTAACAACCCACGGTGAAGAGCCCGCGCGATGCATAGTACTACTGATGAGCATTGGATTGAAAACCTTAACTGGCCTGAAATAGAGCGCCGCATAGCGGCTGGTGCTTTAGGGATATTGCCAGTTGGAGCGGCCTGTAAGGAGCACGGACGCCACCTCCCGATGAATACAGACTTTCGGCAGGCGAGCTGGTTGGCAAGCCAGACCGCGACACAAATCAATGCGTTGGTTTGGCCGGTACTGGGATACGGATATTATCCGTCTTTCATTGATTATCCGGGTAGTGTTTCGGTGCCCGACGAAATATTCGCTGAAACGGCGCGCGCCGTTATCGCCGGTATGGCATTCTCTGGTGTTAAGCGG
>JBCCFA010000258.1:0-6897 GCA_039029975.1 Pseudomonadota bacterium | reverse complement strand
TTATTGTTCCAAAGAAAAGAACTGTGACAGTCTTCACCGCGAATTTGTTGCACCACCTTATAGTCACCGGCTTGATGTGAAAGACGCCGATGGAATGGGCGGCATGCTCCTGCCTGAGTCCACATTTTTTCCTTCCTCGGGAAATCTTATTATTCTTATCTATTCCGAAACGTATTACCGGACGCCTGAACACCCCGTTAACATCGCTTCTTTCCGAAACGCAGCTGCGCCATCCGTATTATATGCAACAAATTTTTACATTTCGGAGTAGAATTCTACCCGGAAACACGAATATCGGCGAGATCTAAAAAAACTGTGAGTGAACAATCACATAAGTCCATCCAAAGGAGAATTTTAGAACTCCAAGAAGAACACAGAGATCTTGACCAGATTGTCGAAACCCTAACGAATCAAGGGGGTTACGACCAACTTCTAATTTCTAGATTAAAAAAGCGCAAACTCGTGCTGAAAGACCATATTTCGAAACTGAAGAGCGATTTGATCCCAGATCTAGACGCCTAAGAACCTACTAACCACGGACTAAGCGATGGATGAAGAACTCAGCGCGCGGCTAAAGCTGCTGGTGCCCTTAAATAATCTTTCAGAGATACACCAAGAACAGGTCATAGTCGCCGCAGATCTGCTGGATTTCAAAAAGAACGAGTTAATTTTTCGCCAAGGCGATCGAGACAATTTTTCGTTCTACGTGTTGGAAGGCAAAGTAGAGCTCTATGCCGACGATCAGCTGATCAAAAAAGTAGAGGGCGGCGAAGCAGCTTCATTCCAAGCGTTAGCGCAACTACAACCGCGACAAATGTCGGCGCAAACCCGCTCCAAAACGAAAGTTTTGCGAGTGGATCGCACTCTGGTTGATCAGTTGTTGAGTGTCGGTGACGAGCCCAGTACATCTTCAAAAGAAATTGAAGTCGATGAGTTAGAAGACGATGCATCTTCAGATTGGTTAACGCAGATGTTGCAGTCTGCACTGTTCGCCAATGTGCCGCCATCAAATATTCAAAAATTATTAGACATTCTCGAAACAATCGAAGCCAAAGCCGGTGACATCGTCATTTCGCAAGGCGATGCCGGCGATTATTACTACGCGATTCAAACTGGCAGCTGCGAAGTTTTGCGCAAAGCAAGTTCGCAAAAACTTATCCGCATTGCCGAACTCGGTCCCGGCGCAAGGTTTGGCGAAGAGTCGTTAGTGTCCAACGCAAAGCGTAACGCAACGGTAAAAATGGTAACCGACGGTGAGCTTGCTCGTCTTAAGAAAGAAGATTTCATTGAACTGATTAAAAAACCGGTTTTGCACACCTGCTCTTTGCAAGAGGCTCGAGAGCTGGTTGATAACGGTGCTCGCTGGGTTGACGTGAGATTTGCCGAAGAGCATGAGAGCAACGGTCTAGAAGATAGTATTAATATCCCATTGAGCTTCCTGAGATCAAAGGTAAAGGAGCTTGATCCCGAACTGCACTACATTGCCTATTGCGATACTGGTGGTCGCAGCTCGGCTGCCGCATTTCTAATGACACAGGCGGGCTATGCCGCGTCTTACGTTGAAAACGGTGCAATTAGCGAGGTGCCGCTCGGCCAAGAATCCGCACCAGAGCCAGATGTGGAAGAAAAAGAAGAGAAGAAAGCTTCCGAAGAAATACTTGAGGCAAATGTCCGCGCCGAAACGCTTAATGCCGATTTAACGAAAGCCAATTTGCAAATTGAAAGAGCGCAGCAGCTCATGGCCGAAGCGGAGGCCGCTAAACGCGAAGCCGATCGTATCGTGCAAGAGAAACTGCGAGAGGAACGTGAAAAACTCGCTGCCCAAGTTGCCCAAATCGAAGCGGAAAAATTAGCGGCGAAGCAACAAGCGGAAAATACTTTGCGCTTGGCTAAAGAACAGCTACTTGTGGAGGCAGAAAAAGCTGAGAAAGAAAAAGCTGAAGCCGCGACACGCTTGGAAAAGCAATTGCGCGAGGAACGGGAAAAACTCGCCGAAGAAACTGCTTTGGTGGAAGCAAAGCTATCGGAGGCGAAAAATTTAAAATCACAATTGGAAGAGCAGCAACAAGCGGCCGAACAAGAAGTCCAAAAACGGATTCAAGATCAACAAGAACGAACGAAGAAGCTGCAACTTGATTCCGAGCAACGCTTACGCGAAAAAGAACAGGAACTAGAAACGCTTTACCTAAAGCAAGCCGACGAACTAGAAAAACTACAACTGCTACGGGAGGATTCCGAAAAAGAACTAGCGCTTGCGCGCAAAGAAATTCAAACCGAGCAAAGTCAATCCGCGGAACGGCTCGAAGCCATAGAATCTAAAGAAGCCGAGCTTGCGGAAAAACACACAGCACAACTCGCCGATTTACGCGCCGAAGAAGAACGCATGCGCGACAAGCTGCAGGAAGAAATCGATCGTGAGCGACAAATTCTCGAACAAGAATTCACAAAATCTAATCGGGCAATCGAAAAAGCAGAAGCTGATCAACGCGCCGCCGCGCAAGCGAGGGCCGCTGCCGCGGAAGAAGCCAAGCGCATGATTCAGGAATATAAAGCTCAGCACGATCAGAAGTTCGCCGAACAGGAGCGCCGTTTGGCCGAAAAACGTAGCGCTCTAGAGCAAGAAGCAGAGCAACTCAAAAACGAATTCGCAAAAGCCGCGGCAGCTCGGGAAGAAGCGGAAGCGCTAAAAGCAAAAACCGAGGCGCAACTTGCCGCTGCCAGCGAAAAACAGGTGGAGACCGATCAAGAGGAAGAGCGACTCCGGCAGGAAATCGCTAACATCGAACAACGCGCCATCGAAGCGAGCGCTCAGTTACAGAAAGCGATAGCCGTAGAAACCGAAGCGGAAGACCGCCAGCGTGCGCATGAAGAAAGTTTAGAAAAAACCTATAACACACGGTCGGAAATGAATATCTTGTTGCAATCCGAATTGGACGATTGGGTGGCCGAACAGGAAAGACTTCAGGAATCCACCGCGCAGAAATATGCGGCCGCGAAGCAACAAAAAATCATTGAACGAATCAAGGCTCAAGCGGTCAAATCGAGGCAACAAGAGGTTCAACATGACAGGGCGTTGCTCGATGAAATTGCTTCACAACTTGATAACTAAACGGCTGTCCTTAGCTGCATTTCTCTTCGTAACGCTATGTGCGAATGTTCCGGCGCTCGAATTTTCCAGCGGTGAACAGCAGACACAGCTGATCGAACTCTATACCTCGGAAGGTTGTAGCAGCTGCCCGCCGGCAGACCGTTGGTTGAGTGAGCTGAAAACCTCTCCGGAACTTTGGCAGTCCTTTGTGCCAATCGCCTATCACGTCGACTATTGGGACTATATTGGCTGGGCGGACCCTTATGCGGATCCGGCACACGCTGCACGGCAACGGCGTCATGCCGCCGTGGGGAATCTCAAAACGGTATATACACCCGGTTTTGTTGTGGATGGTATGGAGTGGCGAGGTTGGTTTAAAGGACGAGCCTTACCAGCCCAAGGGCCCAGCACCGGACGGCTTCAGGCCAAACTATCGGGCGACAAACTGAGCGTTAGTTTCTTTCCGACCGGTTCTCATCAACAAATGATTGCAACCGTAACGATATTGGGCGCCGACCATATCTCGAAAGTAAAACGGGGTGAGAACGCCAATCGAACGCTGGAGCACGATTTTGCCGTGCTCGGTGAAACTTCTGTGCCGATGAAATTTCACCCGGACAGAAAATCATTTACCGTGGAGTTTGAGGCGCCAAAGCACGCGGACGCAAAAGCAATTGCAGTTTGGGTGAGTCCTGACGCGGCGCTTAGGCCATTACAGGCGACTGGCGCTTGGCTGAATGTTGGTCTGAATCCCTGATCCCGTCGCTAGAATCGCTCGGGCAAGAAAGCTCGCACTGAACTCTAGACGGCTGATCTTTCCGCGTGAATCGACTTATCCTGGTGGAGAAGAAAATTCTCCAACGCTTTTTGGGGAGTGGGTCGTAAGTCTAAGAACTTAAAACCTAAAACACAGTTTGACCCGGCATCACTGGCTGTCACGTACAGCAGCTCTGCACCTGCTACGAATTGTTTTTCGCCGTTTTCGGTTGGTAACTTCATGGAGATCTGAACAATCTCTACGCTTTCATGACAAACGCGTCCGCCCTTGGGATGGAGTAGTTGACCCGACGCACAGTGACAACGTACTTGGATACCGTCGAGAGAGACGTTCGTTACCTGGCCTTTGCAGCGCTGGCCAGCAGCGTTCCGGAATTCCGCAGTCAAGTCGACCGACAAGCGCGTTTCTTGACGCAGTTCCGACGATTCACTAACTAAGCTGAGTTCTGCGGCCATGCCCGGCGTTTGCCCCCTTGAGCAAAAATGACGCGTTTGGTTAAAGGATCTGTATCACCAATAGTAGACACAGGCTTTAACGCCGTAACTGGCTTAGTTCACATTTCTCACTTTAAACGGGAACGCCTAACAGTCGTTTACATTCGACCGCAAGCGCCGCTATCTGTCACTGAGCAAGCTCGCGCTGGATGCTGTCGGCACGCTGAAGGGCCTGTTCTTGCGCTTCTGGACCTAACGCTTGCCAGATGAGTTCTGCATTGATTTGCGCGACTGAAATACCGGAGCCGGCCGCGGCTCGAAACCAGGCATATGCCGCGACAGGATCCGCCGCAATGCCGTCGCCGTTCATTAATGCTGATCCGTAAGCGTTTTGTGCGTGACCCGAGCCACGACGCGCCGCGGTGCGCCAAATTTCGAGCGCATTGTCGGCATCTGGTGGCGTCCCGAGGCCGCGTTTGAACAAAATACCCAAGTTGTATCCGGAATCTGCTTCCCCGCCCTCGAAAGCTTGTTGCCACCACTGACGAGCGCGCACAAAGTCACGCTCCACACCATCACCCTGGAAAAAGATTAATCCGAGACGATGTGCCGATTTAGCGCTGCCCTGATTTGCCGCGCGAGTATAAAGCTCTCGCGCCATGGCAAGATCTTGGGTAACGCCGCTGCCGCGATGATAAAGGCCAGCTAGGTTATGCATCGCTCGGCTGTGACCGAGCGCCACAGCGCATTGATAGAATTTGGCCGCCGCCGGGATATCGGCGATCTTGCCCCAACCTTGCTGATTCATCACCCCCCGGTAGTAGCAAGCCTCGCCCGTTTTATCATTTTCTATCGACGAATAACGTTGATATGCATCTGCGTAATTTTTCGCCGCAAAGGCTTCCGAAGCCTCCGCCAAGGGGTCTCCCACCGCATTCCCGCAGTAAAGTAACAGTATTACGGCCGCTAGACTATGAATATTCATTGTTGTTCAGAGTATGAGATTTCCGACTGGTTCCATTCGCACCGCATGCTTTACAATACCACTCTTTCGCATTAAACAACTGGACCCTTAACGAGAGGATAAATGACAAATCCACGATTCAGCGGCACCGACTCCTATATTGCAACCGAAGATCTAATGATGGCCGTCAATGCCGCGGTCACACTAGAACGTCCACTGCTAATTAAAGGTGAGCCAGGCACCGGTAAAACCATGCTAGCCGAAGAAGTCGCAAAGTCTCTCAATGCGCCGCTAATTCAGTGGCATATTAAATCCACGACCAAGGCCGCCAAAGGCTTGTATGAGTACGACGCGGTGGCGCGCCTGCGAGACTCTCAGCTCGGCGACGATCGCGTAAAGAACATTGAGAACTACATCATGAAAGGCAAACTCTGGGAGGCTTTTACCTCAGACGTCCAGCCAGTGTTGTTAATTGATGAAATAGACAAAGCGGATATCGAGTTTCCGAACGACCTGTTGCAAGAGTTAGACAGAATGGAATTCTTTGTTTACGAAACCAAAGAAACCATCAGCGCTAAACAGCGTCCGATTATTATCATTACAAGTAATAACGAAAAAGAACTACCCGACGCATTTTTACGTCGCTGCTTTTTTCATTACATTCAATTCCCAGAAATGGATACGATGGAACAAATCGTAAAAGTCCATTACCCAGACATCAAAAAGCGACTTCTGTCCGAATCGATGGATTGTTTCTTCGAGCTCCGCGAGATTCCGGGCTTGAAAAAGAAACCTTCAACATCGGAACTATTGGATTGGATCAAGCTTCTGGTGGCAGAAGATATCCCTGCGGAAGCCCTACGCGATCAAGATTCGCGTAAAGCGATTCCAAAGCTTTACGGTGCGCTGCTTAAAAACGAGCAGGACATGCATTTATTCGAACGCTTAGTTTTTATGGCCAAGCGCGGCTGATATGTTAACCGAGCTTTTTTACAATTTAAAAAAAGCGCAGATTCCGGTATCGGTTACGGAATATCTCACTCTGCTCGGGGCGATGGAAAAACATCTTGCTGGATACAGCACCGAATCTTTTTACTACCTCGCCCGCACTGCGTTAATCAAAGACGAGCGATTTTTCGATCGCTTCGATCAAATTTTTAGTGACTATATCCAAGGCAAGGAGTCTATTTTCGACGAAGTAATCGGCGAAATCCCTCTAGAGTGGTTGCAAAAACAAAAGGAATTGAACCTCAGCGACGAGGAAAAGCAGCAGATAGAAAGCCTTGGTGGTTGGGAAAAACTCATGGAGACGCTGCGAGAACGCCTTGAAGAACAAAAAAAAGAACATCACGGCGGCAGCAAAATGATCGGCACCGGTGGTACCTCGCCATTCGGCGCCAACGGATATAACCCTGAAGGCGTGCGTATTGGCCAGAAAGAAGGTCGCCAAGGGCGCGCGGTTAAAGTTTGGGACAAACGCCAATATCAAAACCTTGATGACAGCGTGGAATTGGGCACGCGAAACATTAAAATTGCGCTTCGCCAGCTGCGCAGATTTGCGCGTGAGGGCGGCGAGGACGAACTCGATTTAGATGACACCATTGGCTCAACGGCAAAAAATGCGGGCTTGCTG
>JBCCFA010000257.1:0-6904 GCA_039029975.1 Pseudomonadota bacterium | reverse complement strand
GACATTGAGCGAACCTGGCTTTTGCAGCCCTTGGGCTTGATGGCTACAATGGATGCGAGACCCGAAGAACCCAGTCTAGGTGGGCCAGTCAGAAATTAATTGGCCTGCTGCCGGCAATGTACTGAGCGCGGCGGGAGACAATAAAATGGCGCCAGTTAAACAGGTGTAGGCGGTGATCATGATGGGTGAAACTGTAGCGAATAACGGGCGTGCCGCAATCGTATAAACCGCCCAACCACAGATTGCGACTAGAAATAGAAATTCGCCAAATCCCAGCCCTTTCGATAGCACAAACGCCCAGTCACCGTGAGTAACGACAACAGCGGTGCCGACAATACCTACCATAATACCAAAAAGCGCCAACGCCCTTACCGTTCTGCGAAAGAATACATAATCTAGCATCACAACAATTAAGGGAATGGCACCGTTAATCACCGCGCCAGTGCTCGCCTCGGTATATTCAAGGGCTTTAAATAAGAGATAGTTGTGGACACAAAACCCACTAAATCCGAGCAAGAAAAATAGTGCGATTTGATTTTTGGTAATCGCCCACTTTAATTCGCCGCGCCATCGGGCAAATGCGATCAAAAATAGGAACGCCAGAACTAAACGCGAAAACACAATGAGCGAAGGCACTTCGTATTGAGCCAGCACACGTCCCATAGGATATGAGCTCCCCCAAATAAGCGCCATAGTAATCAGCTTGATATGAATATTCTTAGCTTGGTCGAGACTTGGTGCAGACACAGGACGTAGTGTTCGAGTGTTTATTAGCAGTGCTATCATGACACACACGAGCGGCGAAAGCTTCCGAAAAGTACGACCTTCGAATGACCTTACTCACTGACATCACGCGCTACGATGAAAGCCTTGCTGCTTATTCAAAAGATAAGCTGTGGGATCTGTTCGACGGTGATAAAACGAATCTTAATATCGCTTACGAATGTGTAGACCGGCATGCAGGCGACCGCATCGCTATTAACATTATTAATGGCAACGATGCGTCGGCGGATGAATCACTTCGCTTTGATGAACTCCGTGCTTGGTCAAACCGTTTTGCCAATTATGTGCTCGCGAAAGGACTCGACACTGGAGATCGGGTCGCCATTATGCTCGAGCCATCGCTCATATTTTACGCGGCGCTATTTGGCTCAATGAAAGCCGGCTGCGTCGCGGTGCCGTTATTTACGCTATTTGGCCCAGAAGGCATCCGCTTGCGACTAGATGACTGCACACCTCGATTATTTATCGCCAATAAGAACGATACCGAGGCGGCTGGTGTGCGAGAAAACTGCGTTACGGAAATCGGCGATGACGATTTTTTGGAAAAGCTGAAATCTTTTAGTGCGGAATTCACCTGCCAGACAAGCGCCGACGACATGGCAATGTACCAATATACGTCCGGCACAACGCGTCAGTTACCAGATGCCATCAAGCATCGCCACCGCGCGGTTGTCACGGTGATGTTGGCCGCACTTTATGGTACCGGTGTACGACCGCAAGATAACTTTTGCTGCCCCTCTTCTCCAGCTTGGGGTCATGGTTTGTGGCATGGCACGTTGGCACCCCTCGCCATGGGCACGACCATTACCAGCTATTGCGGCAAATTCGATCCGGTTCGATTGATTGACGCCTTGCGTCAATATGAAATCAGCAATCTGTCTGCTGCGGCAACGCACTATCGGATGATGCGTAACGTGTGGAAGAAAGGTGCAATTGACCATCATCTCAAAAAACTTTCCTTCACCGGCGAACCGATTGATTCAGAAACTGAAGCATGGGTTGAACAAGTTTTCGGAAAAAAAGTATGCAGTATGTACGGCACCACAGAGGTTGGGGTGATTTTAGTGAGCTTCCCAGCGGCAGAGGATTTTCAAGTGAAACCAGGGTCACTTGGAAAGGCAATCCCGGGATTAGCAGTGGCGGTGCGCAACGGCGCTGGCGACACTTGCAAGCCCGGCGAGAAAGGCGAGATCATGGTGAAACGGCACGACGGTTGGTTTCCAACTAAAGATCTCGGCTACACCGATGAAGACGGGTATTTTTACCACGCGGGGCGCGCCGATGACGTGATTATTTCCGCGGGCTGGACCATGAGCGCGGTTGAAATAGAAAACGTGATCATGAAACATGCTGACGTAAGCGAAGTTGCCGTGGTGGCATCACCAGACAAGGCGCGCGGGCACATACCAAAGGCGTTTGTTGTATCAACCCGGCAGGGTGGCCGCGTTTTCGAACAGGAAATTATTACCCTTGCTAAGAACAGTTTATCGTTACACGAGTATCCGCGGGCAATTGCTTTTGTCGATTCCCTACCCAAACTACCTGCTGGTAAGATAAATCGCAAAGCGCTCCGCGAACAAGAAAACCAACGGCTTCCGAAGGCACTCGCATGACTGAAACTCACGAACATTATCCGGTTATTACCGACCATGGCCTGGCTGAATTACGTAAACGCATTGGGGTGCCAATCACGAATACGCTAGAGCCTTGGTGCTATGAGGCCACCCGCGACAACATTCGACACTATGCCCACGGGATTGGCGACGACAATCCCCTGTGGTGCGATCCCGAATACGCAAACAACACCGCATACGGCGGTATTGTCGCGCCACCGTCGTTTTTGTTTGCTTGTGACCGAATTATTTCTGGCTACTGCGGTGGACTACCCGGCGTGCACGCTATGTGGGCGGGCGCAGATTGGACATGGCACCTGCCGATAAAAAGGAATACGGAGATTCGGACCGAGGCGCATCTAAAAGATCTGATCGAACACGAAACAAAATTTTCGGGTCGTGCTATCCAACAGATTTATCATGTGGCTTTTTTTGATGAAGCAAACAATCTTTTGGCAGAAGCGGACAGCTGGGTTTTTCGTACTGAACGGACAACAGCGCGCGAAAAAGGTACAAAATATACCGATCTTAAAGCGCGTCCGGAAAAGCGTTATACCGATGAGGAGATTGACGCTATCTACAAACTCTATGCCGACGAAACCATTCGCGGCGCAGAGAAACAGTTTTTTGAAGACGTAAATGTAGGAGACGAGCTACCCAAAATGGCAAAAGGCCCCATGACAGTAACGGGCTTCATTGCCTACGCACAAGGCTGGGGTGGTTTATATATTCGTGCCAATAAACTGGCGTGGCAACAAGTGCACAAACATCGCGGACTCGGCATACCCAATCGTTTTAACATTCCGGATTGCCCAGAGCGAGTGCATTGGGAAGAAGAATTTGCGCACAAGGTTGGGGCGCCCGGCGCCTATGATTACGGTCCCGAAAGGTGCTCTTGGTTGACCCATCACTTAACTAACTGGTGCGGCGACGAGGGATTCCTGCATAAAGCATCGTGCAAAATTCGCCGGCATAACCCGGCCGGCGACACCCTTTTTATTACAGGCAAGATTGTTGAGAAATTCACCGACGGCAATAAACATTGCGTTCGAATTGAGCAAGCGGCGCATAATCAGGATGATGAGCTCTCTGTGCTCGGCGAGGGAATCGTCATATTACCCACGCGCGAATCTCAATAACTCTCCTCCAATGCCTCGCAAGCCGCGTTTTTCCGGAGCTTTTGCCTAAAGTTCGCGACTAATTTTGCCGACAAATAGGCTGTTCCAGTCAGATTCCACTAATTGGCGATTCCGGGCTATTTAGAGCAAACATTCCGTGGCGCTAAAAACGAACGCAGTACAAAAACCAAAACGATTAGAACACCTGCCGATTCTGCGGCACAGCGAACGTGGTCTGAACGAGCTACGCGCACGCACCTCGACCTCAATTAACCATCTAGTCAGAATCATCGAGCGCGATCCGGCGCTTGCCTTCGAACTATTTGTTAGTGCCAATCGCGACTTGAAGCAGGCCGGTTATCCTGGCGCCACCAACATTCGCCGGGCCGTGCTGGTGTTCGGCGTGGCTCGCTACCTAGAACATGTGAAGCACTATGTGGCAATCGAAAGCTATATTGAGCCAGTACATCTGCGCCCAACTTTGCATCACTTAGGAAGAAGCTGCGCGAGTGCACGAGTGGCCGAAATGTTGGCCAAACTCCGGGGCGGGGTAAATCCAGAAGATGCCTTTTCGCTCGCCATGGCAAAAGACATAGATTGTTACGCAAACAAGCTTATCGCTGCTTCTAATGTTGGCATCGACTTACGCAACGCCCGGACCTTACTACCCGGCCTCGCCCTGCCGCCCATTTCAGGTGACCCGCTGCAGTGGTGCACAGAGACGGCGCATAAACTTATTAGCAGCTGCGAATTCGCTTGGGATAAAAAAGCCTTAAATCCCCAATTCGAACATATCGCGGAACAACTAAACCTTGATACCACGGAAGTCGAAAAACAATTTGTTCAAACCATTATTTATGTAGGACACGAGACTAAGCACTATTGTGATTTCCCCATCGCAAGATTTTTGCTCAACCCGAGGCCAAACGCACCGATAGTCGCATTACAATTTTCAAAGGGGGCCGAAAAAGAAAAAACTAAGCCGCAAGAAAACGCTAGCAAAACGAGTCGCCGCGGGGCAATATCGCGCAACAAAAAGCCTCAAGAAAAGACCAGTAAAAAAGTCCTCCTCTCAAGTCAATCGCTTTCAGCCTTATCAGAAAAATTGGATAAGACGAATTTAGATTTACAGAAGCTTGGACAACAAAAACAAACCCGCCCGCGCATACTACCGTTCACCATGAGTGTATTTACTAAACTTTTTCGCGCAAAAAAGGCGCTGTTTATCGCCCACCCCAAAACCAATCAACTTGTCGCCCGCCTTCAAGCGACTCACGATAAAGCACCGAAAGTGGTCAAGTTAGAAATCGATCTTGCTGAAAACCCGGTGTTGAGAAAGACACTTAAGAATGCCGAACCAAGACACTTAACCGCACGCCAGGTAAAACTACACGAGCAATTGTTTGATCGAACAATCAGCAGATTTATGGGTGAAAATGCGGTTTACTGCTTACCGCTTAACGGTCAGCAAAAAATGATCGGGATTATTATCGCGAGCTTTTCCGATGAAACAACCGACCAATGGGACCGCCATTACCAGCTCGCGCGAACCTTCACTGCGCAGGTTCTTGCAGCCTTAGACAAACCTAACGATTAAGCGCCGTTTCCACCGGTACATTGTTCTCTAACATATCTAATACCGGACAGTGTGCATCGACAGCCTGCTTTAGTTGCGCGAGCTGCTCTTCACTTGCAGTTGACTCAATATCAAGCACAATACGAACACGCTGATACCCGGCGCGCACCGAATCGTCCACACCAAAAAATCCACGGAAGTCGATATCCCCTTCCACCCGGGCAGCAATTTTTGTTAGTGGGACACCCATTGCCGTAGCAAACGCTCGATAAGTAATTTCTTGGCAGCTGCCAAGCGCTGCCAGCACCATTTCAATTGGGTTCGGACCGGAATCCGTCCCGCCCAAAGAAGTTGGCTCGTCAATCACCAGTTCATGTTTTCTAATACTAACTTCAGAGCGAAATCGATCTGTCAATTCAGATCTCGTCTTCACTGTAGCAAGCGCCGCTTTTGGTTCATCGCGAAATGCCTGCTGTGTTTGTTCGATAGTTTGCTTTAGAGTCATATCTATCCGATTACAATGCATTGATTCCTTATATGATATCCCATCGGTCGTGCGCTTGATAAAACAAATCGACGATTTGATTGTCCAAACATAGATGAAGAACGAATCAATCACACAGCGTTTCCGCAAAGCATTTCGCGCCAGCGCTTATTTTGTGGTCTTCATTTGGAGTTTAAAATGTTTAGAATGGTTCGCACCCATTGACCTCAACCGCTTCGGGATACTGCCTCGCGAGATAGAACACTTGGCGGCGATATTGGTGGCGCCTTTAATTCATGGCTCGCTTTCGCACATTATGACCAATACGCCTGCCTTACTTGTACTCGGAACAAGTTTACTGTTTGGATACCCGAAAGCAGCGAGACTAGTGATTCCCGCAATTTGGCTATTGAGCGGACTAGGTGTGTGGCTATTTGCCAGAAGCGCCTTCCATTTTGGCGCTTCCGGGCTAACGTTCGGCATGATGTTTTTCGTTTTCACCTCGGGCGCATTACGTTGGGATCCGCGCGCCATTGCTTTAGCTTGCCTGGTGTTTTTCTTGTACGGCGGCATGGTGTGGGGAATCTTCCCTGGCGAACCTGGCGTCTCTTTCGAATATCACTTTTTTGGCGCGGCGGTTGGTGTGGTGTGTGCGTTTCTCTTTAAAAATCTGGATCCGCCGCAGGCCAGAAAAAAATATAGCTGGGAAATAGAAGACGATTTGGACGACGACGACCCGTATTGGTTAGACAATAAGTAGTCGTGCTTTTATTTAGCAGTAAACCGCTATCGCGTGGTTCCGCGCTTCACTGGTAGGTTCCAAGCTTCATAACCCTCAGGCCTCATGGTTCACCGTGAGCAGTTTTGGCGTCGCCAAAGATATGCCCGCTTTCTCCGACAGTTTCAATACTGCCTCCCGTAATAATTGGCGGGTTCTATAAATATTTTTGACTTCTTTCGTGTAATAAAACAGCGCCCACTCCACAGCATCATCACCAGTTGCTATACCGCGCGCTTCGAGTTCGTACTGAGATTCAATTGCCGTTGGCGAGCCTTTCACGACTTCCGCAATCGCAGCGCTAAACAACTCGCGAATGGTATTCGCATCGGTTCCGTAAGCGATATTGAACCTGAGGCTTTCGCGCAAACCGCGTGCTGAAGCGAATTTCGACAGGTTATGCAACGTGTAATCCCGAATCTTCGCATTACTTATCATGATTCGGTTGTTATCTATCATGTTTAAAAATTCTGTGTGGAATAATTTCGTTCTGAAAACAGTCACACAAATTTTGTCATCGCCATTACTGAGTTCCAGTACATCCCCGTCTTC
>JBCCFA010000256.1:0-6906 GCA_039029975.1 Pseudomonadota bacterium | reverse complement strand
GTTGGCTGTGCTGGTAACACTGGTATGACTGTCCAAGTTTACTTTGAAGATGAGAATCGCGACCTGTATGTATTTTGCGATGAGCTAACAATCCTTGACGGTGAACTCCGTGGGATGTCAGCAGAGAAGCATGAGCGTATCGCATCAGAGGAAACCCTTGCGAAACTTGATGCTGCTCAGGTCGCGTTCTGGATGATACATGAGTAGCGGTGGATCGTGGCCGGCGCTCGAATAACGTAAGGTGTTTTCGAGCGGGTTGTACACGCCAATAAAAAAGGTCATGAATTTGTCGTCGCTAATATCTTCGCAGGTCAAGTTGTTTACCCGGGACAACAAGGCCGGTAAATCCAAATCTGCAGAAGAGTCAACCGCAAATAAGGCGCGTAAGTATGCTCTTACGGTGGTGGCTATGAGTGCGGCACCAATACCGTGGCCAGTTGCATCGCCGAGAACGAAAGCAATGCAGTCGTTTTCTAATTCGTAAAAGTCGTAAAAATCGCCGCCAGACTCATCACACTGATTGTTCAAGCCCGATATCTCGATACCGGCACAACTGGGCGCGCAGCTCGGTAACAAATTTGATTGGATCTGGCCCGCAATCGACAGTTCGTGTTTTAGCGCCTCGCGTTCCAGCGCATGTTTATGTAAGAGCGCATTATCGACGGCTGTGCTGGAAATCTCGGCGACTAAATACAGGAGCTCCAAGTCTGTGTCTCTCGTGTGCGATGAATTGGCAATGACAAAACAGCCTTTCTGCGATTGACGCGTATTTAGTGGCACCAGAAATAGATTTGTTACCGCGCTTAAGATGTCTGTTTTTGCGAGATCCTGTAGGTCGCTGGCTTGTCGAAAAATAATCGGCTTTGCTGCCGCCATAGCGTCCAATACAAGCGCTTTACCCTCTGCATTCTGCAGCTGTTCAACAATCTCTTGGCTCATGCCTAGCTCTGTTTTTACCGAAAAATTGTCTGATTCGGCGTTGCCGAGCACAACACAGCCCACCTCACCATCGATAGTGTGCAAACCAAGATCCATCGTGTTTGCGAGCACGGTTTCAAGGTCTAGTTCATTTAGAACCGCGCGTAGCCGAGATATCATGCCAATCTTGGCCGAATCCGCCGCATGACGTGCTTGGTAGGCTTCTATGAGTTGAACGGTGTAAATTGCGGTCCCAGCCCGTGAGGCTAGCACATTTAAAACCGCGTGATTAACGGCGTCTACAGTATTGTGTACAACGATGCTGCCGATTCGATCGCTCCTGTGAATAAGCGGATAAACCGACTGCACGTCAAATTCCTGCTCATCACTGGAAGCGCTGAAACGGCTGGCATCGTTAACAATTTGGGTATTGGTGCATAACGCTCGACCCACCGGAATGACTGACGATACGTCGATCTTATTTGAGGTAGATAAAGCAACTACGGCATTTTCGCTATCTACGTCATGGAGTAAGACTGAAACATCCGCGCCCGGTGCACTTTCTTCCAGCCCAATAAAAATCTTCTCGTAGAGTTCTTGCTGGGTTTCACAGCTAGATAATTGATCAAACGGCGATCGCAGACTTGGTTGATTGCTGATATTCACAAGAATTGTCCTGCTAAGTTAACAATTTCTGGGAACTGTTCGTCGAGTTCCAGGCAAATTTCGCTAAAGCTATCTGGAGACAGGACTAAGGCATCTAGCGCGGCGCTATTGAATGCTTCATCGCAACGGCTATCAGGTAGTAGTCCCACCGATTTCGAATTGACAAAGAAATTCGCTAGCGCAATGAGTGCGATTTGTTCTTTGAACTCAAGTTCGAAACTCTCGTTGTGATGGTCGCGAATGCATGCTCGAACGTAATCTGGCAAATTCCATTTATCTGCAATCATTAAGCCGACTTCGGGGTGTGAGGTACCACAAAGATGCATTTCCGCAGCCAAGCCGTGCTGACCGACAGCGGCGCATCGGCCTTCCATCAAGCTATCCGTGATCATTTTTCCGCAATCGTGTAGCAAGCCGGCCAAAAATAATTCGTCGCCTCGCGCGGGAGGCCCGCCGGTTTTTTCGTTAAGAATGGGCGCAGTCAGTGCAACTGTCATGGCGTGCGTCCAGGCGCCAAAGCCATCATAGGGGTAGTTTGCAAGCGGTTGTGCCATCACATCTCCGGCGCAAGCGCACAAAATAATGTTTCGAACTGATTTCAGGCCAAGTCTAGTGATAGCCTGCGAGACGGTTTTTGATGGTGTGCCTTTGGAAAAAAAAGCCGAATTGGCGAGTTTGAAGAGTCGAGCCGTGATGACTGGATCGGCAGATAATTTTTTCTCAATTGAATCGCTGTCTGAATTGGGATCGTCAACCAACTTCATCGCGTCAACGGCGATAGACGGTAGTGGCTTCAAGTTATCAATCTGAGCCGCAATGCGTTCTGCACCGAGTCGACGCGTAATCGTCTTCGCCACCGTCCCTTCATGAGCTGTCATCGACAATCTGTTTACCAGTAACGCTTGAGTAGTAGCTAAGCGTTAAGCGGTGTGCAGATCTCTTCTTCCGAGAAGAAAAAGCTGACTTCAGATTTAGCAGTATCTTGGGCATCTGAACCATGGACTGCGTTCATTGTGACGTCAGTCCCAAATTCAGCACGGATAGTGCCGGGCGCCGCTTTTTCGGGATTTGTCGCACCCATGGTCTCCCGGTTTACCGTGATCGCATCCTCACCTTCTAGGACTTGCACGACAATAGGCCCAGAGGTCATGTAATTCATTAGGTCGTTGTAGAACGGTTTTTCTTTGTGTACGCCATAAAATTCGCCGGCAGTATTACGATCAAGATGGATCATCTTGCTGGCAACCACTCTCAAACCTGAGGCTTCTAGCTTGCCCACAATGGCGCCGATGTTGTTTTTTGAAACCGCATCTGGCTTGACGATAGATAAGGTTCGCTCAGTCATGAGAATAGGCTCCAGTTTGTTTTGAACGGTTAATTTTTATCGGTTCTAGTGGGCGAAACTTTAACGTCGCTGGAGCGCCAATGGCCGGTAAATCACCACTCGATTCGCGTGATTTCGCTAAAATCGATCGTGGAACCATCCTCAAGCGCAATACTACCGGAGACCGCTTCGGCAAATTCCAGCGCTGACTCCTGTTGCTCGACGGCGGTTTCTTCGTTGACCACTAACGCCCATTCCGCGTTTTCGGCACCCGGCCCATTTTCGACCCCGATGAGATGTAGCGTGTCGCTTGATTCGAAGGCCCGGTCGGTGCCGTTGAAATTGAAAACCTCGTCTACTTGACCGCGCAGGTGTATTTGAACATCGTCGGACATTTCGGCGGTTTCGCCAGACGCTTCGCGTGCAATTGCGGTGACTGAAAAATCGAGGTCGGCCGCGGCGTTATCTGTTGAGTTGATGGTTAATCCCGCCAACTGTTCCGGGCTGAGCACATACTCACCTTGCTCATTCGCTTCAAGTGGTTCTATGCGCGATTCGTTGCTTAGCTGATTATTTAACTCGATGGCGTTGCCAACACCGAGATTAATACTCAAGGCCACCGGCGACGATTCGTCGCCCAAGCTCAACAAGGCTTGGCCGTTTGACACGTCTAAATCGCCGCTGCCGAAAATCGTGTTTGCGTTATTTAGATTAGGTTGTTCGCCGAAATGCACAATGTCTCCTGAAACGACAGTTTCAGATCCATCTTCCTGCAAAAACCACAATTTCGGCGTTACGCTATTTTCGCTGGCGGCTGCTCCATTCATTGCCTTGAATGCAATGTCTCCACCTTGGAAAGCTTGAAAATCATTGAGCACGGCACCGTCTCGAATGGTAAACACGCCAATGCTTGACCCCGCGGATAGATTAGATGTGGCCGCAAGCTCATCGCCATTATTAGCGTTAATCAATTTAACGTCGCTAATACGCCCGGTATCTTTTTCGATGGTGTAAATGCCGTAAACATCACCACTGCTGCCATCATCAATGTCCAGATCGAAAAATATTTCAGAGTCTATTCCAACACTCAAGGGCGAGCTTGACACATCGACGGCTTCTATCGGTAGTGCGTACAAGGAAACCCCTTCCGGCACCTCGCTAATCGCGATCGCGAGACTTTCGGATCCGTCTTGATCGACCAGGCGAGTATCGATCTGAAGCCGGCCAAAGCCATCTGTGCCAAGCAGTATCGGGTCAACATCGAGTTCGGGGCTATCGGCAACCGCAGCAATATTTACATTCAGGGCCTCGGATACACTTTTTGTGTCGCCGTTAGTTTCAGTCGCCGTGGCGGTGACCGTTATTGGTAGCTGGCCAGATAAGTCTGCCGGTGGGATTAATTGCAAATTATCTAAATCGTTTTCGCTCAGTTGCCAACTACCGTTGCCTAGGTCTATGCCTTGATTAAGCGTTACACCATTAGGGATATCTGAAATTTGGATCGACAAACTTTCAGAGCCGTCTAGATCTGTTAATACGCTCGCAATATTGAGATTAATGCCGGCACTGTCTTCGAATCCGGACGCTGGCGTTATTGATAGGACGGGCGCGTCGGCGCTTGGATCGATACTCACCGTGAATGATTGTTCAGCCATGGCGGCACTCTGGTTTGATTGTTCCGCAGTAAGCACGGTTATTTTTAATTCAAGGTCACCGCTATAGTTAGCCGGCGGTGTTAGCTGCAAAGCGGGCAGATCTGCTGCGTTAACTTGCCAGGTTGAGCCGTCTAGATTCTCGCCATGCGACAGGCTCGCGCCTGAAGGTAATCCGCTAATGTAAACAGTCATTTGCTCTGAACCATCGGTATCGACTAACGCTGCGCTCAGATCGAGAGAGATTACTTGATCCTCGTCACCGCTAACAGAGTTAGCACTGATTTGCGCCTGATCTGCAACAGCGATAGGCGTAATGTTTAGGGTAGCCGTGACCGGTTCACTGATGTCACCGTTATTTTCGACGCTAAATGCCGCAACGGATAGATCAAACGCTTCGGCAAAATTCTGCGGTGGCGTAACGGTTAGATTATCTGTATCGGCTGAATCGATGCGCCAGCCGCCATCGTTGGTGGCCGCGCCTTGGTTGAATATGGAGCCTGCTGGGAAATCGGTGAATATCAAGCTAATGGATTCCGAGCCGTCTGTGTCCACGAGTTCAGCGTTTAGTACAACCGGAATTTCGCTATCTTCGAGGCCATCGGTATCGGTCACGTCGAGCGTGGGCTGGTCGGCCACGCCAACGACTTCAACGGTGAAACTCTGCTCGGTACTTGCCGAAGCGAAGGTTTGCAAGTCCAAGGAAATAGCGGTTACGTTCAAGTTTAGACTGCCTGAGTAATTTTCTGGCGGCGTTAGATTTAGATTGGTTAAGTCTGCTGGCCGTAATGTCCAACTACCATCGCCATTGTTCATGCCCGCAGACAACACTGAGCCCTCCGGTAAACCGTCAAGCACGATGGAGAGAACTTCTGAGCCATCGGTATCGACTAAGGCGGAATCGATGCTTAAAGCTATCGCTGAATCTTCGGCGCCTACTGAGTCTGTTAATGCGAGCGTGGGTACATCAGGTACGGGAGCAACATTAAAGCTGATCGTGGTTTCGGTGGTGGCAGTGTCGCCGTTGGCTTCAGAACTGTCGATCGAAGCAAGCAAACTGAACTTCCCATGCTGGTGAAGCGGTGGGGTGATTTCTAACTGATTCAATTGGTCAAGCGCGACCGTGTAAGTTCCGTCGCCGTTGTCTATCGCGCCGTGCAAGGTGGCGCCCGCAGGAATTTTGGATAGCACAACGCTAGATAGTGTTTCGGACCCGTCGATATCTGTTTCGCCAACGGACAAATTCAGGCGAAGTGGTTCATCCTCTACGCCAGGTTCCGGTGAGGCAGCAATGCTGGGCGCATCGGCGACGGCCTCAATAGGTACTGTCACGGGAGAGGCAGTGACTGCGTAATGTCCATCGTGCTCGGTCGCAACGGCAGAAAAATTAAAACTCAAGTCGCCGGAAAAATCTTGCGGCGGTATCACAGTCAACCCGTCAAGCATGTCCTCCGTTAAGGTCCACCTGCCGGTGGTGGGGTTTGCTAAACCGGCGCTCAGTATCGCCCCCTCCGGTAGCTCGTCGATGACATAACTGAGGGATTCTGAAGTGTCCAGATCAATCAACAATCCGCCCAGATCGAGCGGCGTTGCGGTGTCTTCAGTGCCGGCCGTAGAGTTCACGAATACTTGTGGTGCGTCAGCGATCGGAAAAACGGTAACGTTTACACTTTCAAACTTGGGAGCAACGTCCTTGCCGCTGTAGCTAATGCTGAGGACAAAGTCGCTATCATCGTGCAACGCTGGAATGATGCCCAGGTTTGGAATATCTTCCGCATTTAACGACCAGTCGCCATTACTCATTTCTTCGCCGGCCGTGAGTCGTGCTTCAGCTGGTAAACCCGATACGGTAACTGAGATATCTTCGTAGTTGGCAAGGGCAGATAGATCTAAACCAATTGATTGGTCTTCAAAGCCCTCGGCATCTGGGATATCACCGCCACTACCACTACCGCCTCCGCCGCCGCCGCCAGTATCGTCAACGGTAACAGTGAACGACGCGGTGTTAAACGCGATATCGCCATCGTTTTCTACGGTGACCGCGCGCACAGTCAAATCGATGTTGCCATCAAAGTCATGTGGCGGGCGAATCGCAATATTGCTTGATTCAGCGCTCGGTATTGTCCAGCTCCCGTCGCCATTATTTATCGCGTTGGTAATCAGTGAGCGTTGCGGTACACCTTCAATAATGTAATAAAGCGATTCTGATGTATCCGCATCGACCAATTGACCCTCGAAGTCTAGCGGGATTAAGTTGTTGGTATCGCCACTGACATCCGTCGCAGATATCGTGGGTACGTCGGCTACCCCAACGACGTTCACCTTGAGTGGACCGACGAAGGTTTT
>JBCCFA010000255.1:0-6918 GCA_039029975.1 Pseudomonadota bacterium | reverse complement strand
GGTGCAACCCTGCTGCTCACGGCATGGGGAAACTTGCGCGGCGCATTTGCCACTGAATTAGAACCAATCGCTGCGCTTAAGAAGTCACCGCTCATTTATCTATCGCCGATTTTATCTAACGGCCGCCAAAGCCGATGTCATGCTGAAGTTTGGTTCGTCCATCAAGACGAGGAGATCTTCATCGTCACCTGGGCGGATAAATGGAAAGCCAAAGCGATGAGACGTGGCTTGCAACGCGCACGAATTTGGATTGGTGATTTTGGTCCGTGGCGAAGCGCTAACGAGCGCTACCTTGCCGCACCCAGTCTAGAAATCGAGGGAGATTTTGAAACAGACCCAAAAATGCATACCGCCTTAGTCGAAAAATTCGCAATCAAGTACAAATCCGAATGGCGCACCTGGGATAAAATTGTGAAGGACGGGCTCGCCAAAGGTGAATGGGTATTGTTGCGCTACCGAATCTCTGCGTGAAGCCAACTTGATGCGCTGCACAATTGCGTTATCGATAACGGTTTTGTAGTCAACTTCTTTAAATTCGCGCTAATATTCCTAAATCGACGTTCCCTACTGTATGGAGTCATTATGAAAATTTCTTGTTTCCACTTAATGCCGTACCGAGATTTACCTGATGATTTCGACAAAACGCATGACTCCGCTTGGTTTACCTTGCCGTTCGAAGGCATCGGCGACAGAAAAAAAGTCGCTCAATATTACAACCACACATTGGATGAACTTATTCACGCCGCCTCAGTGGGTTTCGACGGTGTTTGCACCAACGAACATCACCAAAACGCCTATGGCTTCATGGTGAACCCCAACATGATGGGCTCAGTGCTCGCACGGGCAACGCGCGGCACCAACACAGCAATTATTCAAATGGGTGAAACCGCTGTATTTTTGAATCCACCGATTCGGGTGGCAGAAGAATACGCCATGCTCGACAGCATTTCTGAAGGACGCATGGTCGCAGGCTTTCCGGTGGGCCTTGGGGGCGACTTCGCCTACAGCTATGGATTTGCCCCGCTCGAACAGCGCGCGCGGTACAAAGAAGCCCATGCTTTGATTAAGAAAGCTTGGAGTGCGAGCGAGCAATTCGCCTGGAATGGTAAGTATTACCAGTTGCCGATGGTCAACATTTGGCCGAAACCCTATCAAGAACCGCATCCGCCGATATGGGTGCCTGGTAACGCAAGTCCTAGTACCTGGGATTTCGTGACCGATAACGATTACTGCTATTGCTACCTAACCTATTTCGGCTCCAAAGGTGCCGATGCGATCGTTAACGGTTATTGGAGTAAGGTCGAAGAAAAAGGGCTTGATCGAAACCCTTACCGAATGGGCTATTTGATACCGGTTGGTGTGTCGGTAACGGATGAAAGCGCTGAGGCTGAATACGGAAGACATTGCGAGTATTTCTACCACAAACTGCTCCACATGCCCGAGCAATACTTATTACCGCCGGGGCATATGACACACTCGTCCTTGGAATACTTACTCACTAAGAGGCCTTTCCCATCTTACGACGAGCTAAATAATTACAAGTACAAACATTTCGAAGAAAACGAGTTCATGGTTACCGGCAGCGCGGCAACGGTTGTCGATAAACTCAAGAACATCATTAAGCGCCTTAATGTTGGCAACTTAATGCTAGTGCCGCAATTTGGATCTATGTCGCACGAACAAGCGATGGAAAACATCGATCGCATAGGTCGCGACGTGTTACCGCATTTGCGCGGTATCTGGGACGGTCAAGGTTGGGAAAACCGCTGGTGGCCCACAAACGCCAACGCTGTTGGAGAAACTTCGCAGCAAAACGCCAGCGCCGGCTAGGGGAAACTTACTTCCATGCACGAACTATCAACTAAAACCGTCTCCACCCTTGGTGGACGGTTAGACATAAAAGTGAATGTAGCGGGGACGGGAGATCCGCTGGTGTATTTACACTCAGCAGGCGGTTTTTACTGGGACGATTTTTTAGATTCCCTCGCTGATAGTTATACCGTATACGCGCCCTACTTCCCCGGTACAGAACCCGGCGTTCCTGACCCAATTGAACAGCTGGACGATCTGTGGGACGCCGTCTTAGCCTATGACGACATGCTTGACGGTTTGGGATTGGAACAAACCAAACTTATTGGGCATTCATTCGGTGGACTCATGGCGAGCGAACTCGCCGCCCAGCGTCGCGAAGGTATCGAAAAACTGGTTCTAATCGCGCCAATTGGGCTATATAACGATGCTCACCCCTATACCTGCGCCGATTGGTGCGCACTAAGTTTTGAGCAAATTATGGACACGCTATTCTTCGACAAAAGTGCACCGCGCGTATTAAAACGCATGACGCCGCCCGAAGATGCGCACGAGGAAGCGTTGTGGACACGGGATTTCGTCTGGACTTTGGGTTGCACCGGAAAATTAATTTGGCCAATTCCGGACAAAGGTCTGAACAAACGCATCCATCGAATCACTGCACCAAGTCTGGTGGTCTGGGGTGAGAACGATGCGCTGATACCGCCCGCCTACGCCGAGGAATTTCGCCAGGCGCTTCCAAACGCTGAAGACGTTTTTTGGCTAGCAGATTGTGGCCATGAACCGCCGTTGGAACAAACGGAGAAACTGAACGAACGGGTCGCGAGTTTCTTTCAATAAGAACGACGCAAATAGCGGCCGATCGATCAATGCGCGTAATACGAAAACTGCCTTCGTTTAAGAGCTAGTCCAAACAAAGCAGCAATTAGGGTGTGTTGCTCGTGCTGCTACTGCCACAGCTTGATTGCTATTGGTTATGACGCTTGAGGGAATCGTTTCTTGAACCAGGCGCGCGTTATCGACCACCAGTTAACGCGGATGCACTAAACACCCTACGAATCAATTTCGGATCGACAACCGGCATATCGGTGCCTTGAGACTGAGTCACCGAACTCTTGTCATTTAACACATCGATCGAAACACTTGAGCGCCACTGTGTAACGGTGTCGCCCGGCTGAATGTCACCTACGTCATCGTCGTCCGCAGACCAAGCATATATCGGGTACATCACCTTCCATAAATCGCCGGCGCGGTTAATAACCAGCGTCATTAACACGACGTAAGTCTGTCGATCGAAAAACATAATTCTTTCAGCATAAGGGTGTTCATCCCATTTTGGTTTCGCAGACACTACATACGTATCGCGAATCTCCCAGCGATCGTCCGGGATGTCGCTTAAGGGCCCCTGAAATCTGGACGTGGGCCATTTTGTGTTAACCACCCCTATCACGGCTCGCGGCCCGAGAAAATTCCAATCGTAATCGGCGACTTTTCCAGACCATGCTTCCAAGTCGTCGAGCGTGTAATCACTACCTATAAACGAATCCGCGCGTTCTCTTGCCGATAGTCGCCGCACTCTACGCTCACCTGGCAAGTACGATTGCACTTGGTCGTCTTCTCCAAAGGCGAGCGGCCTTTCTATCATAAATGCGGTGCCAGCCATGTCGAAGGGGTCAGTAAACTGCATCACATCCTTATAGTGCAACCGCTCACTGTCGCCGACGTCCATACGATAGTTTTGTTCTGGGAGCATTGCCAAATGCGCTAGATAAACGCGCTGGAAGGTCACGGTGAATTTTCGATCGCAGCTGCCGGTACCGCCCCACGGTTCAGGCAAGTTCTTTGCCTCACCATTTCCCGCGGTCATGTAGCACATTAGAAATTCTTTTGCACGATACCCGTAAAAGTTCCAGCGAAAGTTACTATTCCAGGCGATCATCGAACCCGCCGACTGAGCATCTGCCGATTCAATTTGGGATTCTGAAAAAGGTCGACCCGCGGTATAGTTTTCCAATGCACCATTAGTCGCCAATTTGGACTGAGCAGCAAACTTCTCAGTTGCACGTTGGTAGCTTTCATGGGGTGGTTGATCGGTTACCGGCGAGAATTCGATTTGAACTTCGGGAAAATCCATTTTTTCTATATAGCCGGGCGGTACCACTTGAGAGAGCGCCGCCAAATTTTCCTGCGTAACGACCTCATCATCGCCAATTTCAATGACTTGATCTGTGGCTAACCAACTATCTATTGCTGCACGATCAATAGCCATCGACCACGGCACAAACGCGAAAAGCAATGTCGAAATTAAAACACGTGCAACTAAGCAATGACTACACAATAAATCTTGCCATGCGAAACGTATTCGGAGCGTCGATCTCAGCTTCATTTGTTAACCTGCTGTAATGTAAGAAAGTTTAGGCTGCGGTGGCACATGAAACTACGTATCATCGCCGTAGTGTAAAAAATTATTCTCTAAATACCATTTTAGGTATGCCTCACATGTGATCGGTTCTTCCTTTGGTGGATTTGTTTCGCTTTGGCATGTTGGCAGACACTCAAGCAGTGCATCAGGGTTCGGTTGCATGAAGAACGGAATGGCGTAGCGATCTTCTCCACTATCGTTGATAACCCGATGTGCGGTGGACCGAAAGCGACCGTTCGACCAGCGCGTCAACATATCACCCGAGTTAACCAGGAAACTCCCTGGCCAAAGTGGCGCTTTAATCCACTCATTCTCAACGGTCAGGATTTCCAAGCCAGGCACATCGGTTGTTGCGAGTAATGTTAAAAAAGAGCCGTCTGTATGCGGTCCACAACTGTACTGTCCAGGTTCTAACTTATCGGCGGGATAATGGGAAGCGCGTTGGAAACACAGTGCCTCATGACGATCAAAAAAGGGCTCGAAGTAATCCTCTTCCAAATCTAAAGCCTGAGCAAAAATGGGCAGCATTCGCATGCCGAGATCCATCATTGATTCGAAGTATGGGACAAGGGTTTGGCGAAAATTAGGCATTATCGCTGGCCATTGATTAGGAGAGACATCCATCCCCGGCGCGCGATCGCGAATCATAAAAAACGCGGCTCCGCGATCTGGTTTATCACCGTCCGAAACCGCTGACGTGGTAACCTTTTGACCTAGATCTGGCATGTAGCCCAAGTTCATTAAGTTAATTTTGATTTCTAATTTGTCATCCAATGAGAGGGCGTGGAAAGACCGGGTGACATCGAATGCTTGGTCGATTTGTTCCAGAGTGACGCCGTGATTAACGATATAAAAAAAACCCACTTCTTCTAGCGCGACCCGAAGCTCGTTCGCTAAGAGAGTAAGCGCGCCGTCGACCCCGGTTAGGTAGGGTCCAAGGTCGAGCACTGGGATAGTGTCCGTATTTTCCATGAATAGTAAACCTCACGAGTAGCGGCACCAACAAGAAACTAGGCGCTATCATACATGGAGAATATCGCAACACAATATGGCTAACCGGATAGGAAAAATTAGGAGATTACTTTTTTTTGCTTAACGCTTCTATTTAATAAGAGGCCGCTGGTATCAATAATTACCGACAAAAGCTACTGGCAAAGCAGAGCGTTCGCAATCGCGTACCATAGAACAATTGATTTGCCGCAAAAAATGGTTAACAAATTTTGCCCCATAGGTATTCATAGTTCGCATGCATCCATCAACACCGCAATAGGACGGGAGTAGGAACACGGTAATCAGTGGCATCGATATTCGCCGACTGCCACTTCGATTCTTGGAGAAATAATCCGAATCTCGTTTTTTTCTATTATTAATATCACATTGCTCAGCTTTCGACATGAAACAATTTATTATAGATCCGCCAACCGTCATCTATTTTCAGATAAGACAAGGTATCTAAAAAGGTCATGCCAAGATAATCGTCCCGTACGATTGCAACCGCGGTGTTACCGGCAATTTCAATCGACAACACCTCCAAACGTTCTGCTTCACCTTTTTCCTTTGCCGATGGTTGCTGGCTAGCAACAGAATTTGCAAAGTCTTCAACTGACATCTCATAAATCTCGCCCTTGAGATAACCTGTAATTTTTGCATTAGGATGAAATGCCGCATGCGCCTTTTCTGCGCTCGATTCATACATACAGTCGAAATAAGTTTGAATGTTGTCTTTTATTTGCTGTTCGTCGCTCATTGCTCTTCTCCCATAAATAATTATTTGTCGTTTGTTGAAGGCCAAGCTAGGTACGGATTGTATTGAACTGTGCCGAGATTGAAAACGCAGAGGTGGCGAAGTTAATTATCATTTGGATCAACACAGGTTTCGTAAATAAGTTGCCGTAACCATTTATTGGTTGGATCGGTATGGTTACGAGGGTGCCAGTAGAGATATGTTGACGCCGGCGGCGTTGGGATTGGCGGAGATAATATTTTGAGGCGTCGATAGCTGGCTAACCTCTTGGCAAGTTTCTGCGGTATTGCAATGAGTATGTCGCGAACTGCGCATAGTTCTGATACCAACCTAAAGTTTGGTATTCGGGCAACGATATTGCGTTTTAATCCTCGTTCGGCGAGCGCCTCATCAACAAATCCAACCCCCGATCCCTCCACGGTAACAAGTCCATGATCGGCGGATGTAAAAAAATCTAAGCTCAAGGTATTACCAATAGATTTTACAAGGCGTTTATTTTGGGCGGTCACATGATTATTTGCATAAAGTAGCCGGCGTCAATATCTGCCGGTTGTACTATCGCGCGCTATCATTGCCAAGTCTGCTTCACCGGAATCAAGGAGGCTCAAGTCACCGCGATTAATAGTCATCGCCCGCAGTTCAAGCTGTGGCGCTAATTCACCAACTCGGGCAAGTAAGGCGGGAATAAAAAGAAACATCTCAATATCGAGCGACGCAATACAAAGTTGACCTTGAAGTGCTGAAACAGAAAAATCAGCAGGTCGAAGCACGTGTTCGACATCGGACAGTAACGCTCTAATGGGGTCGACCAGTGCGCAATCCCAGATCTTCTGTTGCCTTCAAATAGGAAATCAGCTGTGTTAACTGTTTCCATTGTGCAACTCCAGGATTGTCAAAATGCTGCGAAAGACACCGTACCTGATTTGAAATATCAGGTCGCGAG
>JBCCFA010000254.1:0-6942 GCA_039029975.1 Pseudomonadota bacterium | reverse complement strand
CGAAGAGTTTGTAAACGACCAAACGATGTCACCCGGAATAATGAGCAATTCGCAGTCTGTGGTGGCAACAACCCGCGCAGATACATCAACGCCACTCAATATGGATAACTCGCCAACGCAGGCGCCGGTACCGAGGGTAATGGCCGGTGACTCAGATTTATGATGCAGCTCCACAGTCAACTGTCCCGACAAAATTTGGAACAAAGAATCATTTTCTTCGCCGCGTTGCAAGACCACTTCTCCAGCGGCGCGTCGAACTTCAGAACAACGGTCGAGTAGATGTTCGACCGACGTGAGGTCGACACCGCGAAACAAATCGAGTTGCTCGTAGCGTTGATGAGCCGCTATCGCCTGACCGCGGTTTGCCTCTTCCTGTTTCATAGCCGATTCCATATCCGCTATTAGCGGCTGAAGTTGTTTAAGATTGAAGGCATGCCTATTCGGTGGATTGAAACGAGCTTGATTGCCCCGCAGACACATATACATCCGGCGGCACTTCGTCGATAAAAATGACTAATGGATGTTCCTTTATAGCGCTGTTGTCGGGTTCGCCACCTAAGGCGTCTACCCACAGTGCTCTGTCGGCAAAGTACACATGCACTTTTCCCTGCGGTCGAGACAGCGCATGAATTAAGAAAGGCCGCAGTTCCATGGGCATTCGTAAATCGTTGCCGGCATAGCGTTCCGCTTCGGACGTACTCAATTGCAATAATGGCTTTTCTCCGAGCGCGGCAATGGCCTCGGTTAGTCGTGATTGTTGCACCGGCTGGTACAAATAATTGGGATAATCAATGAATTCGTGTGTCTCGCTATCCATGGGTCGATACCACGACGACGAAATGGGGTCCGGTCCCGCAGGGGGAGGCGAGCACGCGGCAAGCCACAGGGCGGCAAGCAAAAAGGGAAATTTCATCTTTTGGAGGCTATTTGGCACGCCTAGTCCTGGTCATTCTGTTGTTAAAAGCGCGATCATCCGCACCCGACTCACCTTCGTCAAACGCGAATGATATTATTCTAGCAATTACTGGCACCGTTGCTTGAAACGACACAATAAATAGAGCCTAGGAAGGAAAATACCATGACAACTACCGTAGATACGTTCGCCCAACCGCTGAAATACTTAGATCAAGCAATGACCAAGCTTAGAGATCTCGGTTTGATGCCGGAACCCGGCACGGCTGAGGAGGCCCCAATTGTGGCGTTAATCAACAAAATTGCGGATTTAGACGAAGATAAAGCGCTAGCAATTGCCAGGACCTTGAATCAATCGTCCGTGTTTAACGAGGTGGTTCGCGAACAATTGCAAGCGATGGACATTGGCGAAAGATATGAAGATATCGCGAAATCCTTTAACTCAATTAGGGACGACGCGAAATCGATGCTGGATCAATTGGAAGACGGCAGCATCGACATTTGGGAGCGTGTTCAGAACGTGTGGATGAAAGTTTCGCGCGGCGATATTCCAGAACGCTTCAACGACATCAAACAGACGTTCTTGGAAGTGACGGAATCCTCACATGATCAAATTCAGCGCGAACAGCTTATTCTCGAAGCTTATCGTGACTTTCGGGGCGCTCTGAAAGAAGCCGAAGTGTTGTCTTTCAATTTGCTCAATCGCGCTGAGGGTGCTCTGGAACAAGCGAAAGATAATTTGAAAGAAGCTGCCGAAAAGGTTGCCGCGAATAAGAGCGAAGACAAAGAAGAAATCGCGCGTCTCGAGCTGCGTCGCGACGAACGTATCAGAGAGCTGCAAAATGCTGACGAGCGCTATCAAATCGCGAAAGATATTTCGGACAATCTCACGGTTAGCTACAACACCACAGAAACGGTGATGGCGCGATTGGCGCAAACAACGAATCTCAAGGAACGGGTTTATTCCCAAGCCGTCGCATTCTTTGGTACAAACGAAATTGTACTCACCGCCTTAAGTGCATCTTACACAGGCATGTTTGGCTTGCATGAGAGCACGCAAACATTGAAAACCATGAAAGAGGGTATGAGCCGATCGTTGGAGGACCTTGCCGAAATTGGCGGCAAAGTCCAGGAAGCCGCGATTCGCGAAGGATATGGTCCAGGTCTTCGCGCCGACGCGGTGAAAAAACTAGTTGACTCAGTCGTCAATTTTCAAGAACGCTCTGTCGTTCTAATCGCCGAAATGCGCGATGCCGCCACTAAGAATGCTGAGGAAGTGCGCGCTACCGTCGAAGACGGTAAGCGGCGCTTGGCCGCTCTGGCCGCACAGGGCAACACAATCGCCTAAGTCCGCGGAGATTCAAACGTGAATTCTGCCACCGCAGCGGCCGGCCAACGCGCGGATCTCGATGATCTCATGTTGGCGATGGATGTTGTTGATACCTTGAGGCATCAGCAGTCGTTAGTTGATCACGCCCTGAGTTCTGATGAACGCGATGCTGCACTCACCGAACGTATTCGTGATATTTACCGTGGGCAAGGGATTGAAGTGACCGATGCTGCCATCGCTGAGGGCGTTAAAGCCTTACGCGAAGAACGCTTCGCTTATCGCGAGCCGCCTGGGGGCTTTAAAACTTGGTTAGCGAAATGCTATGTCCGGCGCGCCAAAGCGTACAAATCATTGGTTGCGTTGTTCGCCGCGCTGGGCGTTTGGTGGGGCGCAAACTTTGTCTTCTCCACGCTCCCCGAACAGCGTGAGCTAGCGACGGCAATGGAGGCGCATAACGGCAAGCTCGCGGCGCTGCAAGGTGAGGAAGTGTCCCTGAAAAATCGCCTACAGCGTGTGGAGAAGTCCGCGGCGAGAGAGCCGCAAAACGTCCGCGAATTCTCTGAGCTAATACCCGCTATACAACGCGAAACTAGCTTGGCGATTGACACTGCAAGCGATATTCGGGCTAACCTCAAGGCGCATGATTTATCCAGCTATCAAGAAGTTGACGATTTTTCCGAAGAACAAGCCACCGCGCGTATCGGCATTCAAGCCTACGAAGAATCCCTCAACAAACTAAACGGCGAGATCGCTACCGCAGAACATAATGTTCGACTGCTGCAGGCTTTCGAGAAAATGCCTATTGAGCTCCAAGAAATGACGAGCGCAGCAAAAAATATTGGCGCGGAACCCGCGGTTACCGCGCTAGCGAACGCGACGTTTGAAAACGCTTATGCTGCATTGAAAGCGCGCGACATTGAAGGCGCAGAGCGCGAGAAAACTCGATTATTCGATTTAGTCGCGGAAATTAGCGCAAGTTACAAGATTCTTATCGTGTCGGAACCCGGTGAGAAAACCGGTGTTTGGCGCTACCCCGAAAATAATCGACAGGCGCGTAATTACTATTTGGTGGTCGAAGCGGTGACTGATGACGGTAAGCGTCTCGAAAGAGCGATTGTGTCTGAAGAGGATGGCAAGACCTATCGGGTAAAACGGTGGGCCATGCGGGTTAATGAACAGACCTATAACGCGGTCGGCGAAGACAAACGCGACGACGGCATTGTGCAGAATAAAATGTTCGGTGAGAAACCTCGCGGCTACATTAACCCCAATTACCAGATGCAAACCACCGGCGCATCGATAGTGAGTTGGTAGCGATGTTAAGACAAGGAACTAATAACGGCTTTGCTACGCTCGCGCATATAGATATGCAGCTGCAGAATACCCGGCAACAGCTCCACGAAGTAGAAGGCAAAGCCGAACGATCCTCCCAAGAGTTGGCGACACTCAATAATCGCGAATCCAGTGTTTATGCCGATCTGGCCGCTATTCAGCTCGGTCGACTGGATAACGCCGATGCCTTACGTACCCAATTGAGTGCGGCGGAACGACGCGCAAGTGAGTTGCTTGGAGAACGCGATCAGGCGATAGCTAAACTGGTTACGGAAACTGAACTCAGTTTAAAAACTCAGACGGAACTTGAAACCGCGCGTGAAACGGACGCTCGCCGCATTGAGGAGAAATCTGAAACTTTGCATGAATTGGTCGAGCAGACGCACTCAAAATTAGCCGAACAAGCCGAATACAAACAAGCGCAAAGTGATGCACAACTCGCAGTTGACACCGTTGATGCAGCCGACGAAAAAGCGTCGCGTTCGACAAAAGAGCACCGCCAAAAAGCGGCAGACTACGATCGCGACGTTATTTTCACCTATCTATGGAAGCGCGGCTTTGGCACGAAAGATTATCGCGCGGGGCGAATAACACGTTTGCTCGACCGCTGGGTAGCTGACCACATTGGTTTTGAAGCGCAGCGTCGAAACTACTACATGTTGCTTGAAATCCCGAAGCGTTTGGATGCTCATGTTGCCACGCTTCGCGATTCGGCTGAAAAGGCTATGGCCGAATTAGAACGCCTAGAACGTGATGCTGAACAAGCGCAGGGCGTAACGGCGCTCGAGGGAGAATTAGAGGCAATGCGGACTGCGCTGGAAGCGGCTGATCGAGAAATTGAACAAGAAGAAATGCATTACGGTCAGTGTCTTAAGCAGCGCGATGAGTTCGCGCGACTGGACGATAAATATTACCTAGACGCCCTAAGCATACTCAGCGAAAGCATGCAGAATCAGTCGCTCGATCAGCTGCGTCGTCGGGCGGCGCTCACCCAAGGCTATGAAGATGATTCCTTAGTTGGGCAGCTAGGAGAATTACGCCAAGAAAAACAAGCAATACACCAGGCTCAGCAGGCGACGCAGCGCTCAAGCGCCTTGCTAGCCGAACGGCTGCATGGTCTTGAGCGTGTGCGCCGAGATTTTAAGCGACAACGTTACGATGCGCCGCACTCGCAATTCAGGAATGGTGCAGCAGTCACCGATGCGGTTGATGATTTTATGCAAGGTTTGATCGGGGTAAACGAATTGTGGCGCATTGTTGAACGAAGCCAGCAATTCATTCGTCGCCGAACGTATCCGAACTACGGGCGACGGCCGGGCGCAATGCGCTTACCACGCGGTATCCGCATCCCTTCAAATTGGGGCGGCATGGGGGGTGGCGGAGGTTTAGGTGGTGGCATGCGCTTCCCGCGGGGTGGCGGTGGCGGCGGTTTTAAAACCGGCGGTGGCTTCTAATGATCGAAATTCATTGCGTGCAACCGATACCTACCATACGTCAACATAGCGACGGGGCGGTTTGCGACGACTACCAGCGCTTTTGAGGCCGCGCAATAACCATTGTCGGGTTTCAGCAGGATCGATTACGGCATCTAATTCAAACGTTTGCGCCACCGATATCGCCTTACCTTTTTCATACATTTTGCCGACAAGTTGGTCGAACAAGGCGCGACGACTTGATTCGTCTTTCGCTGCCGCTAGTTCTTTACTAAAACCAAGCTCTACGGCGCCTTCCAAACCCATGGGCCCCAGCTCCGCGGTAGGCCAGGCGATAGTAAAAAACGGTTCATGCAAGCTGCCGCCGGCCATTGCTTGTGCGCCTAGGCCGTATGCTTTTCTTAATACCACCGTGAAAAGAGGGACGCTCAAATTCGCGCTTGCCAGGATTAACCGAGACCCGCGTCGCACCGCCGCCGTTTTTTCACTTTCCGGGCCAACCATGAATCCAGGCGTGTCACACAGGGAAACGACCGGTAAGTTGTAAGTGTCACACAACTGCAAAAAGCGACCGCCTTTCTCTCCTCCATCACCATCTATAGCGCCACCCAAATGTCGCGGATCATTGGCAATAAGTCCAAACGCTTTGCCCTCAACGCGAATGAGTGCGGTAACGAAACCGTGACCGTAATCTTCGCGCAATTCGATTACAGAACCTTCATCGGCCAATTGCTTAATGATCTCTCGAACATCATAGATTTTTAATCGATCCTCAGGAATTAGATGTCGCAATACTCGCTGATCGGTCGCCGACCAATCTCTTATTGATCCCTGAAAATAACCGAGCGTTTGTCGCGCCAAACGGGTCGCTTCTTTTTCATCTGCGCAGGCAATATCAACCACGCCGTTAGCCGTTTGCACGTCAATTGGACCAATGTCTTCAGGGGCATACTTACCTAGACCGCCACCCTCAATCATCGCGGGTCCCGCCAGGCCAATATTAGAATTTTGCGTGGCAATGGTGATATCAGCGCAACCAAAAATAACTGCATTACCCGCATAGCAACGTCCCGAATTCACGGCGATGCGGGGCGCGATGCCGGATAGTTTCGGCCAGGTCGCGAAGGTTTTAATATCAAGCCAGCTCATGAAAAGATCATCGGTGTCGACGTCGCCAGGTCGCCCGCCACCGCCCTCGGTGAAAAACACGATGGGCATTTCCCAGCGTTCAGCGAGTTCGAACAAACGATCCTTCTTTTTGTGATTATGATGACCTTGGGTGCCGGCGAGCACGGTGTAGTCATAAGCCAGTACGCCGCAGCGCGATGCTTGTTCGTCAAAATGTTCGCTGTTCACTGCGCCGAATCCGGCAATCATGCCGTCCGCTGGTGTGCGTTCCATTAGGTCATCGATTGAACGGCGTCTGCGTTGGGCCGCAATGGCTAACGCGCCGAACTCAATAAAGCTGTCGGGATCGCAGAGATCTTCAACATTTTCTCGAGCCGTTCGCAATCCACGGTCGTGTCGTTTTGCTGTGGCGTCGGGGCGGCTATCATCCTGACCGAATTTATGACGTTGCAATACTTCGTCTAAATCTTGGCGTTCGGCCTCAAGGTCGTATTCCGCTTTGACCCCTGTATCAGATTCGCTGTTTTCGCTAGCGGTCAATTCGAACATGAGTTCGTCTTCGTCTACCACTTCGCCTTCGGGCCGATGAATTATTTCAACGACGCCTGCCGAGGCGGCAACGACTTCGTGATGCATCTTCATTGCTTCGAGCACAGCCAGTACTTGTCCCGCATTAACGGTTTCACCTATTTCAACCGCTACGGTAACAATGCTGCCGGCCATTGGCGCTAATATTTCTATGTGTTTGGGAACACCTGGCGGCTTCCACCCTTCAGGGGCACCGCAGATTTGCTTTTGGATGCCGTT
>JBCCFA010000253.1:0-6949 GCA_039029975.1 Pseudomonadota bacterium | reverse complement strand
CTCTGTGCCCAGCGAATTCGGGATGTCCTTTCTCAGGCCGTCCTTCTACGCCTTCGTGAAGGACCATCCGGAGATCGATCTGACAGTCGACCGAACACTCCGGGCTCCGGGGGCAGCGCTGTCCTGTAACTAACATCCCATTTCCACCGCCGTCCGGGGCGCCCAAATTAGGGTCCGCGCGCGGCGCGGCCCGCGGCGCGACCGTCGGCCGAGCGCGCCATCACACAGCATCTGCGATGCGCGGCACTCGTGGGTACAAACCCAAACGTGTGGGGATTCGGGTGTTTGGGGTTCGCGCGCACCGTCGCGCGTGACCTCTTGGCCTTTACCAAGCTTCGCGAGGACGCATTCAATACAACAGCAATGGCTACGTGCTGCGGTACCTATATGTGTGGCGTTCACCCGGTCTACGAAGGCGCATCGATATCGGTTAACGCGGATAGTTGTGTAGTCAGCGTACCGGAATATATTCCCAGTCAAGCGCTGTTATTCGGTTGCGATTTCCCGCCAGAAAAATATAAAACGCTGTTGACAACTCGGGACGTCCCAAAACTGTATTCCGTCTACGATGAAGCCGACCGCGAAGAAATGATCGCGTTCCTAAACGCAGTGAGGGATCCGCTAGCGGAGAACTATAAAGCCGAAGGCTATGTCACATTCGAACAACTTTGTTCAGAGAAGGATATCAATCTCGATAATTCATTTTTCGACCAAAGTCGCCAGGGGAAACTATCGTAATTATCTGGGCGCATCCGCCACCCGGAATCTCTGAAGACTCAGGACATGCAATTTAAACCGCTAGCATTTACGATAATCTCCTGAACGTTAGAATGGGTACGTTTGAACGTCATTTACTGGACAATGGGATTAATAGAAAGATAATAGATATTGGTGACTTGGAATGCCTTCGCCAAGGGCCACTCTCGCACTTGTTAAAAGAACTCAGACAACGTCTTACTAAACAGCAGCAAGATTACTAATGACTACGCAAACACAAGAATCATTTTCTGTACCACCCTCTCTGGAAACTGCAGTTAATGGTGCGTTGCAGTGGATAAATACCGATCGCGCGGCGTCTTTTGAAATTACTGGTTTAATAGGCGAAGAACACGCGCTTAATGCGGCGCCTGGAGAAGTATTTGAGCTCGGCCTGGTGCTTTGTGATGGCGAACTTTGCGCTTGCGAACAAGTACGTTTTAAACCGACAGGGGACAACTTCGAGTACAACCTTGTTGAATCTGAAAAACCGGATGTGCCTGCCCTTCTCGATCCTCCGCCAGGCATTCGAGCCAGCTGGCTTGATGAACAATTAGCAAAACATGAGTTCCTTTTATTGTTGTTCTATCGAGGACGATGGTGACCACCCTGTCGCTTCGAGTTGCGAAGCTATAAGAAATCAGGCGTTCTCGATGAGATCAGAGCGGCAGGTGGCGAGGTGTTTGCGATTACTAGCGAACCGCAAGCTTTGGCGACAGAAGCTGAGCTAGAGTGGGAAATGCAATTACCGGCAATTGGCGACCCACATCACGAAATACGCAAGCTGCTGAAAGAGCGCGGCCTACTGGATGTTTTCTACAATGAAGACTACGGTCATCTTCGCGAACGCGCTTGGGCAAGCCACCCAAACGGGTATTACCAGCCCGCAGTAATGGCGCTTTCCAAATCCGGACGCGTGCTCTATCGCTGGCGATGCGTGCCGAAGTACAACAACATGAGTGGTGCAGGTGCTCGACCCGAGGCGCGCTACACGTGGGAACACATGCAAACTGCAATGGACAAAATGGACGATGCTGAGATCGATAAAACCCCATTGCTGGGTGCAGAAGATCTGTCTTGGCCTAAGTTCCTACTTATTTTAACTGCCCATGGCTGGTTCTTACGGCCGAGAGCTTTCCCACTAGCACGCGCGAAAGACAAACACAGAGTGAGTCCCGGTGCGATGATGCCGAGAGTTTATGGGTTTATTGGGCTTTGGTTGTTGGCACTGTTGTTTTTCCCGATTAAATCGGTCGGCATAGCTGCATTAATTTGGATGGTGGCACTAACGCCTGGGTTATTCGAGATCCACCGACAGTTTCAAAATGAGCCCGATGAGTACTAAATCACAAAAAGGAACAAAACCGCTACCAAACGAAAGCTATTAGTAAATTAGACCAATTCGAACTCAAGGAAATATACGATGCCAATCATCGGAGCCCTAATTGTCGCCCTGCAAATCATCTTCGCCATCCATGCGGTAAAAAACGGAAAAGAGCCCATTTGGTTATGGATTATTCTTTTAGCGCCAGGTATTGGCTGCGCCATTTATTTCATCACCCAGTTTGGCCCAGATGCGGCGCAAAGCCGAACTGCGCGTCAAGCGAAGCAGTCTTTAGTTAAAGCGGTTGATCCGAAACGTGAGCTGAGAAAAAGAACTGAAATGCTCGCAATTTCTGATTCGGTGGATAATCGAATTGCGCTTGCGGACGAATGCATTGAAGCAAACATGTTCGAAGAAGCGATCGAACTGCTTTCTGAAAAATTAACACCCGTGCATGCGGACGATCCTTCGATAATGGAGCGTCTCGCGTTTGCTCACTTCTGCAATAAATCCCCAGAAGAGTCATTGAGAATTTTAGACGAGTTAATTTCGAAGAACCCCGACTACAAGTCAACTGAAGGTCATCTTCTGTATGCGCGCTCTTTAGAAGCCTTGGATAGAAACGAAGAGGCCTGCAAAGAATATGATGTATTGCGTTCGACATACGCTGGAGAAGAGGCGCGTGTGCGTTACGGATTGCTGCTAAAGAAAATGGGGCGCACCGAACATGCTGCAGAGTTATTTCAAGAATCTATTCGGCGCGCGAACCAAGCCCCAGGACACTACCGAAAGAAAGAAAAAGAGTGGCTGCAAATCGCGAAGCAGCAATAAAAGCAGCGTAGATTATCGAAAGACGTTTTTGTCATAATCGCTGGTTTCACGATAGTAGCGACGGCACTCTGCACACCCGTTTAGAGGCTTACCACGTAGGCCAACTAAAGTCACAAATAATTGAATGACGACGCTATGACAGAATCCCTAATTAAACTAAGTAATGGCCACAGCGTTTGGACTAAGGTTGTAGGAGATGGGCCGGGCATACCGGTGCTGCTCATGCACGGTGGCCCAGGATCAGGGCATGATTACTTAGAACCACTTGAAGCGCTTGCCGTTGACCGACCAGTCGTATTCTACGACCAGCTCGGTTGCGGCAAATCCGATATACCTGACAATAAATCACTGTGGACGATTGAGCGTTTTGCCGATGAGATCGACGAAGTGCGCCATGCCTTGAATCTCGACCGTTGTCATTATTTTGGTCAATCCTGGGGTGGATGGTTGGGTGTGGAATACTTGATTCGCAAACCAACAGGTATCGCCAGTGCTGTTCTCGCTTCAACCTCATCATCGATTCCGCAATTCTCTGCGGAATGCGACAAGCTAATTGATGCCTTACCCCCGGAACATCGACGCGCCTTGCAACATTACGGTGAGCGCGGCGAATACGGGCACCCAGATTACGCCGCCGCGGAGGAAGTGTTTTATCAGCGCCATCTATGCCGTTTGGAGCAGTGGCCGGACTGCATTATGCGATCGATAGAAAACCTGCATCACACGCCGGTTTATGAAACGATTAATGGCCCAAACGAGTTCACCACAATTGGCAATCTGCGTTACTGGGATAGAACCCTAGATTTGCCAAATATCTCCGTCCCTGTCCTGATTACTTGCGGGCGATTCGATGAGCTAGGTCCGCCGTGCGCTGAGACGCTTCACGCAGGAATTAAAGAATCCACGGTCCAGATTTTTGAAGAATCAGCACACGTGGCACATCTTGAAGAGCCAGAAAAATATATGGCCTGCCTAAGAGAATTTTTCGCAACACACGACTAGCGCAAACGTTCCTCAATTGTTCTTCTCAGAATTCGGCAAACGGTAATCGCTCACAAAAAAAGCACGCGCGAACCGGTCTGTTGAAGCCCGCATAATTCACAAAACGCGTTTACATTTTCTAACATTCACGGGAATTGTAAACGCCGTCACACTTGTATCGCATGCAATGTGCGCATGCGTTCACACTATACGGTTAGGTCGCCGTACGCCGTTCACATTCCGTGGTTTGCGACCTGGGTATTTCCACCATCGCGACTAACTTAATTTGATGAATTACTTTTTAGGAAATCCGTATTTCGGTCGGATAACGGTTATGAAAACGCGAATTAAAGTTAAGTCTATTGTTTCGGTATTTATCCTGTTTTTAGGTTACTGCGCGACATCATCTGCGGCAATAATCGCGTCTGATGATTTCGATGGCGGCGCACTGAATCGTGCGAGTTATAGCGCTACGCCAAACAATGCGTTTAATACGCCTTTTCCGACCAACAACAACGACGTTTTCGGGATTATCAATCGCACGATTAACGGCCGCTTTCGCGATAATTCAGCCAGTTCCGGCGATAATTTCGGCATTCTCGACAGCACCAAAACGGATAACGTCTTCGGCGTTCAAGATTTAAGAAACGGATCAAACCCCGGCGGTACCGGTACTGCGACTTGGGTTTTTGACATCAATAACGCCACCGGCCTCAGTCTAGATATTGACATGGCCGCCATGGGTAACTTCGAAGACAGTGGCAACGGTGCAGATTTCTTCAATTTTAGTATTAGCATCGATGGCGCGCCTGCCACGCAGATCATTACTATCGTAACCGATGAGTCGACCACACAAGACTATCTACTGGAAGGTTTTGGATCTCCACGCACAATAGCCGACCCACTAGTTGCAAACGGCACCGCACTAAGCAACTTATTCCAAACGATTTCCGTCGATCTAAGCAGTTTCGGCACTGGCTCTCAGTTGACCTTATCATTCTTCGCGAATAACAACGGCAACGAGGTGTTCGCCTTCGACAATATCGTCGTTAACGGCACGCCCGTACCGCTGTCGCCAAGTATGTGGTTACTGGGCAGCGGCTTGTTTGTTCTTGGTCTTAAACGACGATAACGACGCGCCGCATTGCTAGCCTGGGTTCCCCTTTAAGATTCCCAGTTCGTTCCAACCGTATCTGAATTCTCCGTGACGTTCCGCAGAGCGCCTACCGCCCTTTGCGGAGTCGTACAATAGTCCTAAACAATTCTTGCCGTTCCATTCAACCGGGACTCTAAATCCTGTCTATTCCCTAATTGACAAAAATCAGGGCTAAAATAACCGCTCTGCCCTAAAAACGCCGCACTGGTTATTGCGCAAAAGGCGTTTTCGGCAATGCATGGGATTGCGTTTGAATATAAGAATTTTTGCTCATTTAAGTAATCAGATTTCACTAGTAAAGTCGTTATTGACGGATTATTTTCTCGGAGGAAACAGTCATGACTAACACCATCAAAAAAGAGACCATTAACTACGCAGCCGCAATGAAAATTGTGGATGCCGCCATTAAAAAAGCTAAGGCATTGGGTTGTAAGCAAAATGTCGCGGTGGTTGACGATGGGGGTCGCCTAGTTGCCTTCGCTCGCATGGATGGCGCACCCATCATTGGTATCGACGGCTGTCAGAAAAAGGCTTTTACTGCGCTGTTCGGCGTTGGCACCCATCATCTTTTTGACATGATTAAAGATGACCCGAGTGTCGTACACGGCTTGTCGCACTTTCCCAATGCCACGCTAATAGGCGGCGGTATGCCGATTGTAATTAACGACCAAGTGGTTGGCGGTGTTGGTGTAGGTGGCGGTATGGTTGACGAAGATATTGCCTGTGCGCAGGCTGGTATTGATGCCCTATAACCACGCGCCATAGCCATAGATAAGTGTCTAGTAAATTGTTGTTTACGTAAAATTAGGAGAACACCATGGATCATCCGGCCATCGCAGAAGGTAACGTCGCAGTCATCACTGGCGGCGCCAGTGGCATAGGGCTTGCGGTCGCAAAAACGCTAGCCAGCAAGGGCATGCGAATCTGCATCGCAGATAATAATCACGACACGCTAAACGAGGCCACAAAGTCACTCGATGGAGACCCTCTAGTCGTGGTAACCGATGTCTCCGATCGAACATCGGTGGAGTCGCTGAAGAACGAGGTGCTATCGCGCTTTGGTCAGGTGGATATCCTCATGAATAACGCTGGTACGTCCATCCGGGGCGTGACGAGTTTCTCTGCTATTGAAGCATGGCAGCAGATCCTGGGGGTTAATTTGTGGGGTGTGATTAACGGGCTGCAAGCATTTGGAGAACTTATGGTCTCGCAAGGAAGACCTGGCGCGATTATCAATACCGGTTCTAAGCAGGGCTTAACGAATCCTCCAGGAAACCCGGCGTACAACATCAGTAAGGCCGGCGTTCGAACGCTCACCGAAAGCCTCGCCCATGAGCTGCGCGCAATCGACAATTGCGCGATTACCGCGCATTTATTAGTGCCAGGGTTTACTTACACAGGGATGATAGCCAAAGTCATCGCGGAACGACCACCCGGCGCGTGGCTGCCAGAGCAAGTGGCGGACCTTTTACTTGAACGATTAGCACGCGGTGATTTTTATATCATCTGCCCCGACAACGAAACAACCGAAACAATCGATCACCGTCGCATGCAGTGGAATCTAGATGATATTTTGCAAGGACGTCCAGCTTTATCGCGCTGGCATGCCGATTATGCAGAAGATTTTCGACAGTTTATGGATTCAGAGGACTAACATACAAGCTGCCAATCGATGATTTAGCAGATTCAAAGTCGCACGCCATGTGTTGAGGATTAGCTTGGTCTTGTGGTTTTGAAAATTCGGAGTTAAGCAATGAAATTGTACGAATTTCCTCGCTCGGGAAACTGCTACAAGATTCGTCTCGCCTTATCTTTTCTTCAGATCCCTTATGAGCGAGTTACGGTAGATATCACACAAGGGCAATCGCGAACGGCAGAATTTTTAGATATAAATCCGAACG
>JBCCFA010000252.1:0-6949 GCA_039029975.1 Pseudomonadota bacterium | reverse complement strand
GCGGCGACCGCCGCTGAAATGGCCGACTTACTGTCGAACAAATCACTGTCAAAAATCTATTGTCCGCCCGACGAGTTTAATTCAGAAACCTTGCTCGGGCTGCCGATATTAGCGGACGTTGAGGGCAAAAACATATTGATTGTCCGTGGCCGCGGCGGCCGCGAACATCTCGCCAGCACGCTAAAAGACAGAGGGGCGAGCGTCCAATACTTAGAAGTCTACGAGCGCGAGTTAATAAGGGAACCCCTGTCGGCAAAACTGTTATCAAGTGGTGTTCAATGCCCTTCCATTGGTGTGGTGACCAGCGTAGAAGCACTGAGTCATCTGGCGGCTAAAATTGAAGACGAGAATTTAAGCTCGCTTTTCGAGATGAGAATACTGACGCCAGGCGCTCGTATTGCCCGGGAAGTCCCTAGCTACGGTTTTACGAAACCCCCTCTGATCGCGGATAATCCTACCCATACGCATATTATTACCCGCTTAGAACGCTGGATAACGGAAGAATTATGAGTAACGAAGATCTAAAAGACGATATTGCTGACCTGGAAGACGACCAGGAATTGGATGACCAAGAGCAATCCGACGATTCCAAAGCAGCTCAGCAAAAATCCGCTATGCCAGGCATCTTACTGAGCATATTGCTGAGCGTGGCAATCGTTGGTGCTGGCGCATACTTTTGGCTGCAACGAGTCTATACCCCAGAGCAACAAGCGCTAAGCGCTAAGCTTGATTCCTTAGGCAACCAACAAGCGAACGTTAAGCAAAGCTTGCTTGCTGCCGATCAAGGCGCCGGCGCTAACGCGGAGTTAGAAACGCTAAAGAGTGCGCAAGTCGCGCTTACCGAAGATGTGAATACGCGCATTGAGTCGCTTAGCCAACAGGCAAAAAAGATCTCTGAATCGCAAGGTCAGTTGCAACAATCACTAAGCAGTTTATATGAAAAGGAAGATCAATCGTCGTTGGATTGGGTGCTGGCAGAAGCCGAATATTTAGTACTGGCGGCCAACCAACGCTTGGCCTTAGAGGGCGATATCAACACCGCGATTGCGGCAATGAAGGCGGCAGATCAGCGCTTGGGGTCGGCCGATCATCCCGATCTCATCCCCATTCGCGATCGCATTATTGAAGATGCCACCGCGTTGGAAGCGGTCAAACTTCCAGACATCGAAGGCTTGGCTATTTACCTAGCGAAAGTCATAGAGCAGGTAAAAGATTTGCCTACCAAACAAGTCGCAGATGCACTCAAACCTTTTAGCGGTACTAAAAATCTGGGGGAAGACGAGAAAGATTGGCGAAACGTCGCGAACGCCGTTTGGACGGATCTGGTCGAACTCGTCGAAGTGAAAGATGCCGCTTTGCCAGATAGCGTGACGTTCGATCCGGAATTGCGTTATTTCCTCCAGCAGAATTTACGGCTCGAATTAGCCAGTGCGCGTTTATCGGTACTCCGGCGCGATGGTCAAAATTTTCGCGCGTCGGTGGGTCTCATTTCCAACATGTTGGAGGAGTTCTATGAAACCTCCGCAACCAGTGTGAAAAGTATTATTGAGCGGCTCGATGAAGCCAAGGGCTTAGAGTTTGAGCCTGCGCTGCCTAAGATTACGGCGAGTCTTGACGTAATTCGAGCCCATATGCGCGCCCGCGATGATTCGGGAGCGGCCAAGTGAAGTATTTAATTCTTGTCTTAGTCGCTCTCGCCCTGGCGGTTGGTCTAGGGCATCTGCTGCAACAAGATCCGGGATTCATCATTATTGGCTACGGCGGCAAGTTTTATCGCATGAGTTTCGTACCGTTCGTGGTAATGGCGATTATTGCGACGCTGGCAGTGTATATCGCGCTGAAAATTTTATTCAATGTGCTAACGGTTGGAAAACGTTGGAATACGTGGTCAAAAAGTCGCAAACAAAGAAAATCCCACCGAACGCTAGACGAGGGCCTACTTGCATTAGCGGCGGGAGAATTTGTTAGAGCAGAGAAGTTGTTAAGCCAGGGTGCCAAACACGACGACTCGCCTGCAGTCCATTGGTTAGCTGCCGCAGAAGCCGCACAAGGTCAGCATGCGACAGACCGCCGAGATCTCTACCTAGCCAGGGCGCGTGAAATCGATCCCGCAGCCGAGGCCGCCATCGGCATTAAACGCGCGCGCATGCAGTTAGATAATAGACAACTCGAGCAAGCGCGTGCCGCTGCCGAGTATCTGTCTGATCGCTATCCGGACAATCATCAAGTGTTGTTGCTGCGCCGAGACGTCTACCGACAAGATGACGACTGGCCTGCGATGTTAGATCTGTTGCCAGCGATAAAGCGCCACCGCGCGCTGTCGGAAGACGATTTCGCTAATCTCGAAGAACAAACGAGTTTGCAGGTCCTCGATGGTTCTTTTTCTTCGCTAGAGACTTTGAATGGTGCCTGGGAAAAATTAACCAAGTCCGCTCGCTCGAACCCGGTAGCCGTTGCAAAATTTGCCGAAGCGTTGGTTAGTTTTGGTGAGCACGATAAGGCGGAGAATTTGCTCCGCAAAACCATCAATCAGTCCTGGCACAAAGCGTTAGTCCGCGCCTATCGTCGCGCCCGGATCTCCAATAGCCCCGTTCAATTAGAACGCGCTGAAGCCTGGTTGCAAACGCGGCCAGATGACCCCGACGTATTGATTACCGCGGCGAGTTTGGCCATTACCGCAAAACAGTGGGAGACCGCGCGCGAATATTTGGACCGCCTAAATAAATCGCAAGCTACACCGGAGGCCTACCAACTCTTAGCAGATGTGTTGGAGCACGAAGGCAATCCGGCTGAGGCTAACCGTTGTCGGCGGGATGGTCTGGCTATGGCAATTGGCACCGCTCCGCTAAATCGAGTGAATTTACCGGCGGTGCTTGAAGGCGGCGACTAAAAGCTTGCTGCCTTAACGTCTAATCTGCGCCGGGGACGCTTTTCGGGCTGGCGAGCCAGCGCAGCAACGGTGTCCAGTATTCACGATCAAGCGCGGTCGCAACCGGCGCGAATTCGAAAATCGACAATCCTTTCTCTGCGGCTTTCAAATAATTATTGCTGGCCCTTAACATCGTCAAAAAGGGAAATTTGCGCCCGTTTGGTAAGGTCATTTCGAACAGATAATCTTCCAACTGATTGGCCATCAAGGTCCCTTCTCGAACACGATTGGCCACAGTGGCGAGTTTTACGTCGGTCGATATCACGCTGCGCAACGCTTTGATCTCGCCAAAAAACCGCAGTGCTGCGCGAATATCCACCGGTGAGGGCACAACCGGCAAAATCACCGTGTGCGCTTTTTTAACCAGACTCGCCAGTTGATCACCGTGTGTTCGAGACGGCGCATCCATAATCAGTACGTCGGTACTGCGCGGTACCCGCAAAGGTTTCTCGAATGCTGGAACGCCATGAATCTTCGGTCTATCAGCGGGCCGGATACTCAGCCAGTCTGTGCTGCTGCCCTGCGGGTCGAAGTCCGCTAAGGTCACTTTTTGGTCTGTGGACGCATAATACCCAGCCAGATTAGTGGCTACGGTAGTTTTTCCACTACCGCCTTTGGCGTTAAGAACTAAGATAGAGCGCATGATTTGGCCTCATTTTCTCCAATTATCGCCGCGATTATCGACGATACCCGGTGCCGTTAGCGATTGATTTGCATAGATAATATTCTTACCAGGCGGAAATATACAGTCTTTTGCGGCGAAGTGTTAGCCGCCTTAATTCCATAAATAAGCTTAGTCCATTGGCGCGTCCGAGCGGGCGTCATCGCGGGCCGCGATAAGTCGTTCTACTACCGGATTCAGAATTAGCTCCATCGCGAAAACATATTTACCTGCGGGCACTACGATAGTGTCTGGTCGCGACATGAACGCGCCCTGCAACATCTCTAACAAATAGCGAAAATCAGGATTGATTTTGCGCCGGTTGGCAATATGGATAACGACCATTGATTCGTCATTTGAGGGAATTTCCTGGGCTGTAAACGGGTTCGAGGTGTCGATAGTGGGCACGCGCTGAAAGTTAATATCGGTGCGCGAAAATTGCGGGCAAATGTAGTGCACGTAGTCGGGCATGCGGCGCAATATCATCGAGGTCGCTGCATCGGCGCTATAGCCTCGCACCGATTGATCGCGATGAATTTTCTGAATCCATTCAAGATTAATAATTGGTACAACGCCTACCAGCAGGTCAACATAACGTGCGATATCAAAATCTTGCGTCACCAAACCGCCGTGCAGTCCCTCGTAGAACAATAAATCGACGGACTCGGGTAACGATCGCCAATCAGTAAATGTGCCTGGCGGGCTACCGTGCAGGTCGGCTTCATCGTCGGTATGTACGTAATAACGCTGCTTGCCAGTACCCGTTTGCCCGAATTCGCGGAATAAATTATCTAATTCGCCGAATATGTTGCCGTCTGGGCCGAAATGCGTGAGGTCTTCATCGCGATTTTGGGCTTTCTCAACCTCTTCGCGCATTTGTTCACGGTCAAATTTGTGGAAGCTATCTCCCTCGATGATCGCCGGTGAAATACCCTCTCGACGGAAAATATGTTCAAAGGCAAGTTTGACGCTGCTCGTACCCGCGCCCGAGGACCCCGTTACGGCAATTATTGGATATAACACTGACATGTGTTGTATTTTAGTCGGTCTTGCGGCGAATTAGGTATAGTGCGAGCCGGCAATCCATTCAAATACGCATGCTATTTTGGTTTCATCACGCCCAATAACGGAAAATTCTAAGATGACGAGCGTCGATATTTATCGACGTTTGCTCAATGCAATTAAGCCTTACTGGCGGGTATTCTTAGCCGCAATTGTCGGCATGGTGGCGCTTGCTGCAACTGAATGGATGTTGCCCGCGTTGTTGAAAACGCTGATTGATGATGAATTCAATGAACCGCAAGCATCGCTATCGCTTTTGATACCCGCGTTACTAGTTTTATTGTTTTTAGTACGGGGCATTCTTAGCTACATCAGTACGGTAGCGCTACATTGGATTTCTCACCGTACGGTGATGGATTTACGCCAACAAATGTATCGAAATTTGATCACCCTGCCAGCAGAATATTTCGACCATCACGCCACCGGCAGTCTAATTACTAAGTTCACGTTCGATGTCACCCAGGTTGCGAACGCGACGACACGCGTATTGACCGTATTAGTGAAAGACTCCGCGGTGATAGTAGCGCTGCTCTGTTACTTGTTCTATTTGAATTGGCGCCTGGCTGCGTTGTTAATGTTGTTGGCGCCGCCCACTGCCTACATCGTGTACCGAGTTTCCAACAGAATGCGCGAAATGAGCCGCCGCCTGCAATCATCTATTGGTAGTGTTAATCAGATAGCCGAAGAAAGTATTCACGGGCATCGCGAAATTAAAATATATGGCGGCCATGATTACGAGCAGCAGCGCTTCAACCAAGCCACTAATGATGCGCGAAAATACCAGATGAAGGTGGTTCAAGTAGCGGCCGGTACGGTACCAATGATTCAGCTTGTAGTCGCTATAGGTATCGCAGTAATGATTGTGCTAGCGCTACGCGAATCAGCGGGCGGCGCCATGACGCGCGGAGATTTTGTGGCGTTCATCACGGCAACGGCGCTGATTCTGCCGCCAACGAAACGCCTGACTAGCGTCAACGAATTTCTACAACGTGGCATCGCGGGCGCTGAAAGCGTATTTGGACTAGTTGATGAACAGCCTGAGTCGGGCAGTGGCCAAGTGTTACTCCAATCGTGCGAGGGCCATATTGAATTTCGCGATGTTACCGTTGAATACGCTGAAACCCGAGCCCTAACGGACATCAACTTGATGATTGAGTCAGGTACAGCCGTTGCATTTGTCGGACCGTCTGGCGGCGGCAAATCCACAATGTTGGATTTGATTGCGCGCTTTTACCTACCCACTTCCGGCAAGGTGTTAATCGATGGCAACGATAGTGGCGATATCGACTTAAAAAACTTACGTAACGCCATCGCGTATGTTGGTCAGAATATCATTTTGTTTGACGACACGGTCTTTAATAACATTGCCTACGGTGCGAATCGTGAAGTCACCGAGGACGAAGTGTATAAGGCTGCTGCTGCCGCCGCGGTGACTAGCTTTATCGATCAACTACCGAATGGATTTGACACGCTCGTTGGTGACAACGGCGCGCGTCTTTCAGGCGGGCAGCGGCAAAGAATTGCGATAGCTCGCGCATTATTGAAAGACGCGCCAATATTATTGCTCGATGAAGCGACTTCAGCGCTGGATACGGAATCGGAAAAGCAAATTCAGCAGGCGCTTGCAGAAATTCGCAAAGGCAGAACCAGCGTTACGATTGCTCACCGTCTCTCTACTGTAGAAGGCGTCGATAAAATCTATGTGGTTCAGAAAGGACAAATAGTCGAAAGCGGTAGCCATGAGTCTTTATTGGACGCTCAAGGCGTATATCAACAGATGATCAGAGCACAAACATAATCGAGCAAAACGAACACCGGTCGACAGTTACTTCACCGTAATCGTGATCTGCTCTGAGAACACAGGTGTGGTGTGGGGGACATGTTTAAAGTCCCCGAGTAACAATTGTAGGGTATGTTCTCCTGGTGTCAGTTCGATTGTTGCTTCAGTTTGCCCGCCACCAAAGTGGCGATGCTTCTCATCTTTGGGAATTGCCTGATCCAATGCCGGCAAATCGGTGTCGATAATTAAATGATGGTGTCCAGTATTGTCCATTGCCACACCCGCCGGCGCGACCCCAAAAGGCGCTCTTAGCCCAAAGATGATTTTTACCGGTGAACTGACCGTATCACCGTTACTTGGCGTCACAATATAAGCCAAACGATCTTCGTTGAGTTGGTCGGCGCCAGCGCCAACTCCGATCAGAATTAAACTCCCAGCAAGAGCAATGAACCATATTAAATTTACGCGCGCGTGCATCAGCGATCTCCAGTTAAATTTAGGTACACGAGAAGTTTTT
>JBCCFA010000251.1:0-6951 GCA_039029975.1 Pseudomonadota bacterium | reverse complement strand
CGTGACCGTGTCCTATTTTGAGTGGGTAAAAAACATCGGTCATATTCGTTTTGGTCGTCTACAACGTCGGCAAGAGGAGCGTAAAACAACGATGATGGTTAAGGCGGTCGAGCAGATGACAGGAAAGTCATTCCCCATAGACTTGCTAGAGGACTTGATTGCTGGCCCCACGGAGCTTGATTTAGTGCGCTCTGGTCTGGACGACACCATGCGTCTGGCGTACCAAGAAATCAGCAAAACGCGGCGCGATAATAGCCAAATTAGCGATTTAAGAACCGCGGCTTATGTGGTTTCTATAGAGAAAATCTCGCGCTCCTACCTTGATATCGGCGTGTATTAACCACATCAATCAGTCGGCAGCAAATCGAAGTTGCGTCCCCAACCAAAAAAATAACACCAAACCGCCGCACGTACCTTGAATCGGGTTCAAAAGGCCCTATTTATGAGTTTAAGAACCGTTATCATGGCAGTAACTAAGAGGCATTAGACGATGCGTGCGGATAAGCTCACCAATCAATTCCAACTTGCGCTGGCAGACGCCCAGAGCAAGGCCATTGGCCAAGACAACCAATTTATCGAGCCTGTGCACGTGCTTGCCGCCATGCTTGAGCAACCGAATAGTAGCGTTGCCCATTTGCTTGCTAACAGCGGCGCAGATCTAAGCAAATTAAAGAAAGATAGTGATGCCCTCCTCGCAAGGTTACCAAAGGTGCAAGGTGCTAACGGCGATGTTCATCCCTCTAACGATTTGGTCCGCGTCTTCAATTTAGCAGACAAGAACGCACAACAACGCTCAGATGAATTTATTTCGAGCGAGCTATTCTTGCTCGGGTTGCTCGAGTCAGATAACGAATTGGGCAAAATACTTGAACGCAGTGGCGCCAATATCGCGGCATTAAACGTGGCGATTGATGCGGTGCGCGGCGGACAGACCGTGCAAGATGCGAACGCCGAAGAAAACCGCCAAGCCTTGTCAAAATATACTATCGATTTAACCGCGCAGGCACGCCGTGGGAAACTAGATCCGGTTATCGGTCGCGACGAAGAAATTCGCCGCACAATCCAAGTTCTTCAGCGACGCACGAAGAATAATCCGGTGCTAATTGGCGAGCCTGGTGTCGGCAAAACCGCGATCGTAGAAGGACTGGCCCAACGGATTGTCAATGCCGAAGTACCGGAAGGCCTGAAGAGTAAAAGCGTTCTATCACTTGATCTTGGTGCGCTCTTAGCTGGCGCGAAATTCCGAGGAGAATTTGAGGAGCGCTTGAAGGCGGTGCTCACAGATCTCTCCAAACAAGAAGGACAGATTATTCTGTTCGTCGACGAACTTCACACCATGGTTGGTGCAGGTAAAGCGGAAGGCGCCATGGATGCAGGCAATATGCTGAAACCCGCACTCGCGCGCGGCGAACTGCACTGCATTGGCGCAACAACTCTAGATGAATATCGAGAACATGTAGAGAAAGATGCGGCCCTGGAGCGTAGATTCCAAAAAGTATTGGTCGATGAACCAAGTATGGAAGACACGGTAGCGATTTTACGCGGTCTGAAAGAACGCTACGCTGTGCATCACGGGGTCGAAATCACCGATCCGGCGATTGTTGCTGCTGCCCATTTGTCGCAACGCTACATCACCGATCGTCAGCTACCCGACAAGGCTATCGATTTGATCGATGAAGCAGCAAGCAAAATCAGCATCGAGATCGACTCTAAGCCTGAAGAACTAGATCGCCTAGAACGCCGCTTAATTCAGCTCAAAATAGAGCGTGAAGCGCTTAAAAAAGAATCTGATGACGCGTCAAAACAACGCCTCGATGATTTGGAAACCCAGCTTAAAGAGACCGAAAAAGAATACGCTGACTTGGAAGAAGTGTGGACGGCAGAAAAAGCTGCGCTTCAAGGTACTCACAGTGTTCAAGCTGAACTTGAGCACGCAAGGACGCAATTTGATACCGCTAAACGCGACGGCAACCTCACTCGAATGTCGGAGTTGCAGTACGGCGTAATCCCGGAACTGGAGCGGCGACTCTCGAAATCAGACGAACAGGAAAGTGCCGAACTCCGCTTATTGAGAAATAAGGTTACGGATGAGGAAATCGCGGAAGTCGTTTCAAAGTGGACAGGTATTCCTGTGTCCCGCATGTTGGAGGGCGAGCGAGAAAAACTCCTGCGAATGGAAGACGTCTTGCACAATCGCGTAATTGGTCAGTCTGAGGCCGTTAACGCTGTGGCCAATGCGATCAGACGTTCACGGGCTGGACTGTCCGATCCGAATCGGCCCAATGGTTCTTTCCTATTTCTTGGCCCGACAGGGGTTGGCAAAACCGAACTAACGAAAGCCTTGGCCGAGTTTTTATTCGACTCAGCGGACGCTCTCGTGCGAATCGACATGTCGGAGTATATGGAGAAGCATGCTGTTGCCCGCCTAATTGGCGCGCCGCCTGGATACGTGGGCTACGAAGAAGGCGGATTTTTAACCGAGGCTGTGCGCCGAAAACCCTATTCGGTGCTGTTGCTCGACGAAATCGAAAAGGCCCATCCAGATGTCTTTAACATCTTGCTGCAGGTACTGGATGATGGACGCCTCACCGACGGGCACGGTCGTACGGTCGATTTCCGTAACACCGTGATTGTGATGACGTCGAACCTCGGTTCTGAGAGCATTCACCAGTTCTCTGGTGACGAAAGCGGCTATCTCGAGATGAAGAATACGGTTATGGAAACGGTAAAAAGCCATTTCAGGCCGGAATTCATCAATCGTATTGATGATTCTGTGGTTTTTCACGCACTCGAGCAGCAGCACATCATGAATATCGCGGAAATTCAGCTCGACCTACTCCGTATCCGGCTCGCCGAACAAAATTTAGACCTTGAAATCAGCCCATTAGCGCTGCAAAAATTGAGTGAATCTGGCTTTGACCCGGTGTATGGCGCCAGACCGCTAAAACGCGCCGTGCAATCACTCATCGAAACTCCGCTCGCTCAATCACTGCTTGAAGGGCGCTTCTCAAGCGGAGATACCATCACTATCGATCTGGACGGAAACGACGAAATGACTTTTAAATCCGTTCCTAGCCATCTGTCGGTCGTGAATTGAAATTATGATTACGCTTGTTAGCACCGCTAGCAAGCGTGGAGAAAATCACAATAATCTGATATCTGGTGGCTATTTAGGGGGATATCATCTACCATTTTGGAACGTTTCAGATGGTATAAGGGGCGACCTCTCGAATGGCCGTGTCAACTAATCGCATTCCACTCAGCGGCTTAGCTCGAAAGCTCGTTGCTGAAGGCTTATTAGAAGAACAAAAAGCCGGCGAAGCATTTGAAGACGCAATGGAGAATAAAGTTCCATTCGTCAAATACTTAGTCGACAACGATTTACAAAGCAGCAAGGTTATTGCCCAAGCTGCGTCCACCGAATTTGGCGTGCCTTTGCTGGATATCGAAGCGCTAGAGCTCGATCCGGACGTACTGAAGCTCGTCAGTGAAGAACTAATTCAAAAACACCATGCCCTACCGCTATTCAAGCGTGGCAACCGCGTGTACATCGGTGTTGCGGATCCAACCAATCTTCAGGCCCTTGATGAAATCAAGTTCCATATCGGGGCCAACACCGAAGCGCTAGTCATCGAGCAAGACAAGCTTGCAAAAGCCATTGACCGAGCACTGGAAGCCGCAGACGGTGGTCTCGGCGACATGGACGATGCAGACTTTGATGATCTGGATGATCTCGAGGTTGGTGATGATCAACCTCAGGAACAAGATGATTCAGACGTTGACGATGCGCCAGTGGTGCGTTTCGTTAACAAAGTCTTGCTGGACGCAATCAAAAAAGGCGCGTCGGACCTTCATTTTGAACCATATGAAAAAGTCTATCGCGTGCGATTCCGCATCGACGGTGTGTTGGAAGAAATGGCAAAACCGCCGTTGTCATTATCCCAGAAAATTGCGGCTCGAATTAAGGTGATGTCGCGACTGGATGTGTCGGAGCGCCGCGTACCGCAAGATGGCCGTATCAAACTGAAGCTCTCGAAAAACAAAGCGATCGATTTTCGCGTAAGTACGTGTCCGACGCTATTTGGCGAAAAAGCCGTGCTGCGTATTTTGGATTCCGATGCTGCCAAACTGCAGATAGACCAGCTCGGCTACGAAGACCACCAAAAAGAACTTTTTATCAACAACCTCAAAAAGCCCTACGGTATGTTCTTAGTTACCGGGCCAACTGGTAGTGGTAAGACCGTCTCGCTCTATTCCGGCATTAATTTAATCAATACACATGACGTCAACATCTCTACTGCCGAAGACCCGGTAGAAATCAACTTAGCTGGCGTTAATCAGGTTCAGGTTGACGAGCGTACCGGTATGACATTCCCGAAAGCACTGAAAGCATTCTTGCGGCAAGACCCGGACATTATCTTGGTCGGCGAGATTCGAGATCTCGAAACGGCTGCAATCGGGGTGAAAGCGGCGCAAACGGGGCATATGGTGATGTCTACACTACACACCAACGACGGCCCACAGACCTTAACCCGTTTGCAGGATATGGGTATTCAGCCTTTTGCGGTCGCGACAACCATTAATTTGATTACGGCGCAGCGATTGACTCGTCGATTGCATCCGGACTATCGGGTGCTCGCAGAGATCCCGCCAGAATCCTTGCTAGACGAAGGTTTTACGCAAGAGGACATCGATGGGGGTTTGAAAATATTCGAACCCGGTGACGGCGGGGCAGATTGCCCCAGTGGTTACAAAGGCAGGGCAGGTATTTATCAAGTCATGCCTATTTCTGACGCACTGAAGCGCCTGATCATCGAAGGGGCAAATGCCGTGCAGCTTGCCGATCAATCAGCAGAAGAAGGTATATGGGATATCCGACGCTCTGGCTTAGAAAAAGTCAAAACTGGGGTAACGAGCTTGACCGAAGTTAATCGAGTAACAGTGGAGTAAACAATGGCGCAAGCAGCAACAGCAACAATGTACGTTTGGGAAGGCGTCGATAAAACGGGGAAGCGCGTCAAAGGAGAAATGTCGGGCGAGAGCGATTCGCTCGTCAAAGCGACGTTGCGCCGTCAAGGTGTCAATCCACTTAGGGTTAAGAAAAAGCCAAAATCTCTCTTCGAAGCTGGCGGCAAGGTCACTTCTAAAGACATCACCGTATTTTCTCGTCAGCTTGCGACGATGATGTCTTCCGGTGTGCCATTAGTACAGTCATTTGAAATTGTGGGTCGAGGGCATGAAAACCCCAAAATGCAGGAGTTAGTGCTTTCTCTGAAGGCTAGTGTTGAAGCTGGTGGTTCGCTTAACGAGGCGCTCGGCAAGCATCCCACACATTTTGATGAACTCTATGTAAACCTCGTGACCGCTGGCGAACACGCCGGTATTCTCGAGGAGATACTGCACAAGCTGGCGACCTACATGGAGAAAACCGAAGCGCTCAAATCTAAAATTAAAGGCGCTTTGTTCTATCCGACGGCTGTTATTGTTGTGGCATTCGTCATCACCTGCATCTTAATGATTTTCGTTATCCCACAGTTTCAAGATTTGTTCGTTGGCTTCGGTGCGGACCTACCGGCCCTAACGAAGATAGTGATTGATATGTCCGAATGGTTTCAAGCCAAATGGTATATCTTGATTGGCGGCATCGTAGGCGTCGTTGTTGGCATTATGCAATTGAAAAAACGCTCATTGAAATTTGCCCATTTCGTGGACCGTCTGTCACTGAAATTGCCGGTTATTGGCGATATCTTGGACAAAAGCGCTATCGCACGCTTCTCTCGTACTCTTTCCACAATGTTCGCGGCCGGTACGCCATTAGTTGAAGCAATGACTTCAGTAGCTGGTGCATGTGGCAATATCGTTTACTACGAAGCGACAATGAAAATTCGCGACGAAGTCTCGACTGGTACGCAGTTACAAACAAGTATGCGGGACAGCGGCTTATTTCCGAACATGGTTGTGCAAATGGTTGCCATCGGCGAGGAGTCCGGTCAACTCGATGCAATGCTTGGAAAAATCGCGGACTGGTATGAACAAGAAGTCGACGATGCCGTAGAGGCGCTCACCAGTCTACTTGAACCTTTGATCATGGCGGTCCTTGGCGTGCTCATTGGTGGCCTCGTTATTGCCATGTACCTACCCATTTTTAAAATGGGTCAGGTCGTTTAGGCGCACTACAAAACCTCATTTAACGGACGGGCATTCGACCGTCCGTTTTCTTTCTTCAGAGCTTTCTGGCTAAGATGGCATTAATAGAACTTCTTCAGCAATCCGCAGGCTTTGCCGTGATTACAGCTGTCCTCGTCGGCTTGCTCGTCGGCAGCTTCCTCAACGTCGTTATCTACCGATTGCCGAAAATGATGGAAAACGAGTGGCGTTCGGAATGTATGGCGATTCTTGAACCCGAGAACGAAAGCCACGCCGCGTCGCCGCGTTTCAATCTAATAACACCCGCGTCGAGTTGTCCGAAATGCGGTCACAATATCACTGCACTTGAGAATATTCCTGTTCTTAGTTTTGTCTTGCAGGCTGGCAAATGCCGCGCTTGCGGGACGAAGATCTCTATTCGTTATCCGCTGGTCGAGCTACTCACCGGCATCGCTGCCGGCTGGTGTATGGTGCATTTTGGTTTTGGTGTGGCTGCTGCTTGGGCGATCTGTCTCACGTTTGGATTGATCGCGTTGTCCGGCATAGATATCGATACTCAATTACTTCCCGATGACATTACGCTACCTCTTTTATGGCTTGGCTTAATCGTCAATTATTTCGGCGTTTTCGCGACGCTTGAAGACGCGGTTATCGGTGCAATTGCCGGATATATGAGCCTATGGTCTATTTTTTGGCTATTCAAAATCGTTCGAGGGAAAGAAGGTATGGGCTATGGCGATTTTAAATTACTAGCCATGCTCGGCGCCTGGCTAGGCTGGGAAGCCCTCCCTGGGATAATTCTCG
>JBCCFA010000250.1:0-6996 GCA_039029975.1 Pseudomonadota bacterium | reverse complement strand
GAAGAAATTTTCGGACCTGTGCTTGGCGTAACCACGTTTAAAGATGAAGCGGAAGCCTTATCAATGGCAAACGATACGCTCTACGGTTTAGGCGCCGGCGTATGGTCGCGTGATGGTTCACGCGCTTATCGCATGGGGCGCGGTATTCAAGCCGGACGGGTATGGACAAACTGTTATCATCTCTATCCCGCGCATGCCGCGTTTGGTGGCTACAAGCAATCGGGTATTGGGCGTGAAACGCACAAGATGATGCTTGAGCATTATCAACAAACCAAGAACTTGCTGGTTAGCTATAGCCCGCAAGCATTGGGTTTCTTCTAGACAGGAAAGAGAAACTTTTGGAAGAGCAAACCACGGTCTCTCGCGTGGCGGCAACGACCGCCGCGCGAGAATTGGTTCATAAGCTTGCTACACGCAACGGACCGTTGATGTTTCATCAGTCCGGAGGTTGCTGCGATGGCAGCGCGCCGATGTGTTATCCAGATGGCGAGTTCAAGGTCGGTAATACTGATGTATTACTTGGTGATATCGATGGACATCCGTTTTACATCAGCGGGCCGCAATTCGAAGTGTGGAAACACACACACCTGACGCTAGATGTGGTGAAGGGTCGAGGTAGTGGCTTCTCGCTTGAAGCACCCGAAGGCGTTCGTTTTCTGATTCGGTCTCGCGTCTTCTCTGACGAAGAACAAGAAATACTGGCGCAGACTGATTAAATAGTTCCTTGGCCGAGAGCTTATGGACGGCGCTGGGCTACCATATTGATAACCGAGTCCTCGAATCGCTCTCACGTCAATGTCTCCCGCTACTCAATGGCTGTAGAGTGTCTGAGCGCTTGTCCCGAGCACACGGTGTTGCATTTCGCCATCTGATCAATTCAAATTTACCGACCTCATCAACGAGACTCTTTCGCGCGGCCAGCTGGTCTTTGCCTGAACAAGTATTCATGTCTAACAATAAAATTTTCGGGTGGTGTGCTTGGGCCTGGGCGGTGACCTGCTTTATCGTGTTGCTGATTATCGCCATTCTGAATCTATCTAATCATGCGCTCATGTTGCGCGGTTACGAACTGAACGGCGTGCATTGGTTGATTCTTATAAGCAATTCATTGCTAATGGCATACTACGAGGGCTATAAGGGTTTTCAGTGCGCTTACTCGCCAAGGTTTGCCGCCAGAGCAAGATCATTACCGCAGGGCTATACGCGCAAGCGGGCGCTACTTGCGCCGTTTTTTTGTATGGGTTTTTTTGACGCACCGCGACGACGAATCATCGCTGCCTATCTGTTAACGGCCATGATCGTTTTTTTTGTTTTGTTATTTCGCGTGCTGCCGCAACCATGGCGCGGCGCTTTAGATGTTGGCGTTGTGATTGGCTTGTCATGGGGCTGCATCGCCACGATGGTTTCGATTATCCAATCGTTGCGCTTCGAACGCCCAATTGTCGATCCAGAAATCGTTTAATCAGAATTATGCAAATCGGTGCAATCGAGGAATGACGGCAACGACCGCCGAAATTCCCGGTCAACAACCTATTTTCCCTCCGCAGATCAATCACATGTCGCACAAATGAAAATGATTATTATTTAATTTCAAGCATCGATGTGCTTAAATAGCGGCGCCCTAGCTGCGCATCTCGCGGCTACTTTAGGCGGCATTACGCAGCTTAATTTCCGAACATGTCATGTGCCACCAACGGTCCTATTGTCGACCAAAAGTCGGCTTATTGGCTTCGCTGACAATGCTTCCGAAGTGCGCTGGGTGTGCGCAACGATGGTTATTGCGGCTTGAAAAACGAATTTGGTGAATCTGGAAACATGATTTGGCTGGAAGATCTAATGTACCGCGCGTCCGGATTTTTTTTGACGCCGGTTTTGCTACTACTAGTTTTGCTATTTGCCTACGCCTGCTACGCGCTAGGGGCTTTTGTAATGCAGGCATGGCAAAGAAAAAAAACACGTGGTGTTTATCAGGTGTTAATCGCCGCCAATTTAGTAAGCGAGAATAAACAGTTACCGCGCGGTTATCCGCTCGTCAATTTGGCGCTTGAATTGCCGCATGTAAGCCAAGATGAGCTCGACGTTGCCGCGCTTAAGGAGCTCGAGGGCGTTCGCTCGGTGAGTCGTTTAGCGCCAATGCTGGGGTTAATCGCCACGATGATTCCCATGGGGCCCGCTTTGAAAAATTTGGCCAACGGCAACATTCAAGGTATTAGTGAAAATCTAATCGTGGCTTTTTCTGCGGTCATTTTCGGACTCGTAATTTCCAGCGTCACGTTTTGGATAGCTAGCGTTAAAAAGCGCTGGTTAGCCGTTGAGTTAGTCGATGTGATCAATGCAATCGGGAATCGGCAATGAAATTATTAGATGAAGACGAATCAAGTAACCCGGCACTATCGGTGATCAATTTGGTTGATGTGTTTCTGGTGCTGATTGCGGCTCTTCTAATATCTATTGCTCAGAATCCGCTCAACCCGTTTAGCGAAGAAAATATTACGGTCATAAAAAATGCGGGTGAGCCAAATATGGAAATCGTCATCAAAGACGGCGAGACCATCGAAACTTATCAAAGTAGTGGAGAGATAGGTGCCGGGGAAGGTGTAAGAGCCGGGGTCGCATACAAAATGCCGGACGGATCAATCGTATATGTGCCGGAATAGCCGGCGCAAAGATATTGGAGTACAGCTAATGAACCCTTCGAGGTTTAGCAAACGAGGTTTCGCCAGCGGTCTAATCGTTTTATTAATAGTTGGTTTCGCTAACCGCGCGGCAGCTGAGGATTCGGTATTGTTCGTGAGTGGTTCGCACAGCAATGCGGCTAAAGTCCAGCTCCTCATTAAAGATGCGAGCGATCTCGGCATAAAGATTGCCCGAATCAACGCAATGGAATTGCCTGATGCGGCTGATGCGAAGCTTGAGTTCGCCAAGCACCGCCTGGTAATTTTTGATGGGGTATCGTCGCGCGACAACAAAATGAGTTTCGAGCGTTTTTTACCACACGTCGTGGATATCGACACGCAGTTTATGGCAATGAAGGATCGCGATAACGCTTACCTAAAAGGGCTAACGCCAACGCATGCGCAGACGATATCCGATTACTATTTGAACGGCGGGCGAAGAAATTTAAATCGCTTACTGGATTACTTCCGCTACCGCGTAATCGACGGCAACGAAACGCAAAATATATTGCCCCCGGTAATTTACCCAAGCGCTGGGATTTACCATCCAGACTACCAGGGGTTAATTTTTAATACGCGAGAAGAGTATTTCGATTGGCTGAATACCACTAAAGCAGTGGAAGTCGAGGGCAAACCGGTGATCGGTGTCTTGCTTCAGCGCGCGTCGATCGAAATTATCCAAACGGGTGTTATCGATGAGACGGTTGAACAAATTGAAGCACAAGGCGCAATAGCCCTGCCATTCTTTTTCGAGCTTAGCCCGTTTAGTAAAGATTACAGTTCGCTGTTGCAAGCGGGGGATGAAACCGCTGTCGACATAATTTTGAATTTTCGGCTTATCCATTGGGCCAACAAACGCAAAGCGGAGTTCGAAAAATTTGGCGTGCCGGTCATGCAGGCGCTGACCTACTTTGATGGCGATTCGGCGACCTGGGAGCAAGACATACAAGGCATTTCACCGGCTATGACGTCTTTCATGTTGGTTTTGCCCGAGGCAGCGGGAGTGATCGACCCGTTTACCGTGGCCGCGTTTCCGAATTTTCGAACGGCAGACGAGCAAAAAGATAGCGCTAAATGGCAAACGATCGATTACCAACTTGAGCACCTCGTGACCAAAGCTATTCGGATGGTGGCGCTAAAGTACAAAAACAATGCCGACAAAAAACTCGCGGTCATGGTGTGGGGTGACGAGGATATCGGTGCGTCGTTTCTAAACGTGCCGGACAGTTTGCATACGCTAGCCCATCGCCTAAACAAAGAGGGCTACACAATAGAGCCATATGAGCATGATTTTTACAGCGATCGCGCGAAAGCGATACTGGAACCTTTTTATCGAGACGACCGTCTCGGTTCGAAGCTAACTGATCTCGTCGATCAGGATTTAGCCGAATTGTTGCCGCTTGACGAATACATGAAGTGGTTTAACGCGTTGCCTGAACGAATTACCAAGCCGGTAATCGAGTACTGGGGGCACCCAAAAGATAACTTTATGTCCATCGAGCGCGACGGTAATCACTACATGGTGGTGCCGCGTATCAAGAACGGCAATATGCTGGTGATGCGCCAACCCCCACGGGCTGACGATAAAGAAGAAGACGAACGCATCTATCACGATCAAGAAGTGCCCATCAATCATTTTTACTTGGCGGGATATTATTTCGCACGGGAGCACTGGCAAAGCGACGCGATAGTTCACTACGGTACTCACGGCTCGCAAGAGTACTTGTATGGTAAAGAACGGGTGCCAAGTATTTATGACCACCCAAATTTGGCGGTGTGGGATACACCAGTGCTATATCCATTTATCGTGGATGATGTTGGCGAAGCGATGCAAACAAAACGCCGCGGGCGAGCCACGGTGATTTCACATATGACGCCACCATTTGCGGCTGCCGGATTACAAGGAGAGTTGGCGGATATTCATAATCTTATGCATGAATACAACGCGCTAGACGCGGGCGGCGTGAAAGTGAAAACCGGCAAGCAAATTGTCGAAACCTGTTTCGAACACAACATCTGCGACGATATGGGCGTGAATCGCAAAGACATTGCGGCGGATTTTCCCGCCTTTCTCAAGCAGCTGCACGATTATATGAACGAAATTTCAGGCATGTCGCAGCCTCTTGGTTTGCATTCATTTGGCGAGCTGCCGCGGCAAGAGCTTGTTACGTCAACAATCGTACAAATGCTGGGTTCAAAATTTATTGCCGAAGCGGCCGCGTTCGAACGCGACCACTATCAGACCGATGTTCATGACGGCGCCCATAGCCACGGCGATCATAAAGCCCACGACCACAGTACCGGCGATCATGATCATGCGCACGACAATAACGCGGATCACGGGTTTCATGAAACGAAGCAAGAGATTTCCGAACTTTCGGGTTTCAAAACCGTCCGGGACTACGTAGTGTCGCTTTTTAGTGGCGGCGAACAGCATGGCCACTCTCACGACGAACATCATGATCAACACGACGATAAGCACCATCATGACAAGCCGCCGATGCCGCTTGAGGATATTCCCGAAGCGCTCCAAAAGTTCGTCGCAACCGGTAAAGAATATTACGAAAACATGATGGCCATTGAAGAACTCGATAACACGGTCGCATTTTTAAATGGTAAATATATTCGCGTGAAGTCTGGCGGCGATCCTTTGCGCCATCCGGAATCCTTACCGACCGGGACGAATCTTTATGGCTTCGATCCTGCGCGTGTGCCGACCAAAGCAGCCTATGAGCAGGGCGCGGAGCTGGCAGAGCAAATTATCGCCGAGTACTACCAAAAGCATGGTCGCTACCCGGATAAATTGGCATTCACGCTATGGTCAATCGAAACAATGCGGCAGTACGGCGTATTGGAAGGCCAAGCACTGGCGGCGATGGGGATGCGACCGGTTTGGTCCGATGATGGTCGCGTGATTGATTCGGAAATCATTGAGTATGCGGAACTTAAAAGACCCCGCGTGGATGTCGTGCTGTCGGCCACGGGACTCTATCGTGATGCGTTTCCAAATATTATGCAGTTCTTAGCACGAGCGGTAGAAAAACTCGCGACGCTCAAGGAAGAAGGCAATAACATTTACCACAACAGTCAGCGGATTGCAGAAGAACTGAAGCAGGAAGGCATAGAAGAAAAGGACGCAGTTTATTTATCAACGGTGCGAATATTCTCGAACGCGCCAGGCAAGCATGGTTCCGGGGTCGACGAAGCCACGTTCGCCAGCGACACCTGGGAAAATGATAAAAAGATCGCTGACGTGTTCTTGTCGAGAATGGGTTACTACTACGGATCGGATAACCGGCGATATGGTAAAAAGTTAGAGCACATCAATGTCTATGCCAAGCAACTTTCCGGCACTGACATTGCCTTGCACTCGCGCTCATCGAATTTATACGGGTTGTTAAGCACGGATGATCCGTTTGAATATTTTGGCGGTTTGTCTTTAGCGGTGCGTAATTTGGATGGCAAGAGCCCTGAAATGATCATAAATAACCTGCGCGACGTGAACCGAGCAAGGCCGGAGACCGCCGATAAATTTTTGTCAAAGGAACTGCGCACGCGCAATTTCCATCCGCGCTGGATCACTGAAATGATGGAAGAAGGCTACAGCGGTGCGGTAGAAATGAGTGGCCGAATCGATAATTTCTGGGGGTGGCAAGTCGTTGATCCTGAGATTGTTCGCGAAGACCAATGGCAAAGTTTTTATGAGGTCTATATTGAGGACAGCCTTGATCTTGGGCTGCAAGAATTTTTTGAAAAGGTTAATCCAAACGCCCAAGCGCGCATGCTAGAACGAATGCTGGAAGCGGTCCGCAAAGAATACTGGCAAGCAGACGAGGAAACGATTCGCAAGATGGTGGAGCGCTATGTCGAAATCGTTGAACAGTTTGACCATTACGTCGACAACGAAAAGCTGCGCGAATACGTTAATCTTTCGGCGAATGGATTCGGTTTAGACATGAACATACCTGCACCTGACGCAGCGTCGGCGCCGGGCGCGGCAGCAGAGCCGCAAGCGGTGGAGGGTCAACAGCTGGAAAAGGTTCAAGAACCAGAATCTGCTGCAGAATCGCCTCGTGATTGGCTACTGATTGCCGCGGCTCTGGTGATGATTCTGTTCGTGCTAATCGGGATGATCCGCCAGGGTCGATTCGAGAAACCGGTAACGCCGTAGAACGCTGAATGCAGCGCTCTTTCATAGGCTAGCGGGTGAAGAGGCGGCTAGGCCGCCTCAACCAGGGTATGGCAGATTACTGTAGTTTGAAGGTGCCCTTCATCACTGCCCAATGGCCAGGGAAGGAGCAGAAGAACGTGTAGGACTCTT
>JBCCFA010000249.1:0-7020 GCA_039029975.1 Pseudomonadota bacterium | reverse complement strand
CCCCACTCCTTGCCAGGATTGAGCGGCAAGGTTGGCGTGGGTTTTCCGCCGTAAATAAATTCGGCAATGATTGTTTTCCCAAAGGCAGTCGTTAAAGGACAGGACGCGTAGCCATCATAGCTTGCCTTCGATGCAACGCCCTTCAAGTCCGCAATTAAGTGTTGAACAACAACAGGCGCTTGCTTTCTAACGGCTGCAGCTGTTTTTGAATTAGGTGACGACCCCACATCACCGAGTGCAAAGACATTGTTGAATTTAGTCGACCGTAATGTGTGTTGATCAATGTCAACGTAGCCCGCCTCATTTGCCAAACTTGATTCGCGGATAAATGCGGCCGGCGATTGGGGCGGCGTGACGTGCAACATGTCGAATTTCACGACCTCTTTCTCGCCTCGTCGCTCCTCGGAAACAAATTCGAATTCTGCTTCGCGCGCCGCGCCATCCACTGCGACAAGGTTTTTTTGGTAATTAACGGCGATACCGTGGCGCTCGGCAATCGGTACTAGTCGTTCGGCGTAATATGGCACACCGAATATCCCCGGGCCGTGCGTGTTAAAACTAACATTAATATTCCCAATATTATTTTTAGATAAATAATCCGCGGTTAGATAAGCAATTTTTTGCGGTGCGCCTGGGCATTTAAAGGGCAACGGCGCTTGGGTAAACACGGCTTGATCGCCGGATTTCAGTCTTCGAATACTTTGCAATGTTGATTCGACGGTATCAGCCGAGTAGTTGCTGCATACGCCGTTTTGACCTAATGATTCCTTCAGCCCTGAAATCTTATCCCAATTTAATTCGACACCGGTGGCGACAACCAGATGCTTATACGAAACGACATGACCGGCCTGGGTATTGACGCGATTATTCTCTGGTTCAATCGATACACACCAATCTTTGATCCAACTTACGCCTCGCGGGATCAACGATTCAGTTGAGCGACGCGTGGACTCTAATGTTATCGCACCTGCACCAACCAAAGTAAATGCAGGTTGGTAATAATGCGCGCTTGATGGTTCCAGTACGGCTATCGAATGGCCTTCGTCGCGCCAACGTTTACGTAACGAAGCTGCAACGGTAATGCCGGCAGCGCCGCCACCGAGTATCAATGTGTCGTAATAGTCGCTTGCCATTCGGTATCCTCCGTTCGAAATTATTTTCTAAGACAGCCAATCGAATGTGTCATTAAGCGCCACGTGGACCATAACTTGCTGCAATGCTGTCCAGCGGTGACTTTTGAAGCCCATGGTTGGGTATCGGATATCTGAGTCCATTATTACTCAGTGCGGCAAGGCCCGCCACGATTGTGGGTAAATATTTCGGTGCCAGGGCTATAAGCATTTCTTCATCTAGAACACCACCAAATTTTCGCTCTGCATAACAGGGGATTGAAACCGACGGCTCGCCCGTTTTAAGCGCATTGCCCCAAGAATCTGCGCAGGCGCTTTCGCCCACGCAAGTGAAGGAGTATTTCTGATAATTTTTATACTGTAGGCCATTAATTAAGGTGATCATTTGACCTGGCGTTGCGAAGATAAGGCAAATATCTGGGTTACCTAGGCGTCCTGAAGAAATGGGTGAAACTGCCAGCGCCTCAAAATCCCCGTAGCTTGCGCAACTCATGGCCTGTTGATGAGCCCCGGCATCTTCAAGCGTGCCATACCAAACGCCATTTAAGTGGGCGCCGGCGAGAAATTCCTCGTTTGGCGGATGCAAGCCAACCACCGCGCCACACTGCGCACCCATTAAATTATCCATCGTGATGCCAAGCGTCCATCCTAACCAGCGGCTTTGACCCACGATTTGATCCATGGCCAATTTTTCCTTCGGATCGGGCCGACGGATACGGGGTACTTCTTCCATGGCGGCAATGCTGGAGAAGCGTTTCATACCTACGGGTAACGTTTTTAGCCGCAAATAGCGATTTAGTCCATCTACGATCGACTGATAATCGTAGTCTGAATCGTCACCCCAACAATTTACTTGTGCCATATCAATCTCCACCTAGCGGCCAACGGATCACAGCAACATGTTATAAAACCTTTTTCGTTCTGTCAGAGGAATTCTCAATGAAAATTTTAGGGTTTGCCGGCAGCGCTCGGACCGATTCTTTCAATGTAAAGCTGCTAAACATCGCAGCGCGGATACTGGCCGATGCTGCCGTTGAAGTTGATATATTCGATTTCAGGCAATATCCGCTGCCTTTGTATGATGGTGACCTTGAGGCTAGCGAGGGGATGCCGGATAACGCGAAACGTTTTAAAGCGGCGCTTGTTGCCTGCGATGGTTTTCTAATAGCCTCACCTGAATACAACTCGGCGTATAGCCCATTACTGAAAAATGCGATCGATTGGGCATCACGCGCGACCTCAGCCGACGACACCCCGTTGCAGGCATTTTCAAACAAAACAGCCGTTTTAATCGCCACGTCGCCAGGCGCCCTAGGCGGTTTGCGCGGTTTAAGCGTGTTAAAAACACTGCTCGGTAATATCCGAGTGCATGTATTGCCAAATCAGCTCGCGATTCCGCGCGCCCATGAGGTCTTCGAGAACGCCGGCCAACTCAATGATTCCTTGGTGGCGGAAAATCTCGAGCAATTGATGGCGGAGTTTGTTGATTTCACACAAAAGCTCGCGCGTTAATCGGTCGGTCGCGCGCGAGCTGTGCGCCGTTTACACAAAATTACGCTGCGCTGACGTTACATTGCGTCCGGTCGTCTAGGATACAAAGCTATCAACGGCCGGGCCACGGGTGTTTCCAAAGTCCCAACAATGCTTCGATTTCTGAAGGCTTTTTATCGGAGATAAGCTCCCCCTAGCAGAGGATTCGCCTACCCGCCCGGCCACCATTTCGGCTAACCCCAAAAGGCTAAACTTAGAAGGGACGACGCGGCGTTCCTACGGGATCGAAAAACACTAGCGAGAAGCGAAGAACTGCGGGAAAATGAGTGTTCACTATTTCGAATTAGGAGAGCAACATGTATTCCCACATCATGGTCGGCAGCAATGACATAGACAAGGCCAAGACATTTTATGATAACGTCCTTGGCGCGCTTGGCTCACCCGAAGCCGTAATGGACGATAAAGGCCGGCTCATTTACATGAACAATGACGGATTATTTTTAGTCTCGCCGCCAATTGACGGCAACTCCGCGACGCATGCAAACGGTGGCACGATCGGTTTCGCCGCTAAATCGCAAGAAGAAGTGGATGCCTGGCACGCGGCTGGCGTGAGCAACGGCGGTGCTTCGATTGAAGATCCACCAGGCATTCGCGAAAGCGGTTTTGGCCCATTGTATCTCGCCTACCTCCGCGACCCGGATGGCAACAAACTGTGCGCTATGTTCCGGGCTGGCTAGCACTCGCACAAACAACGAGACTAGGGGTCGCCGCGTGCTTCGCGCGATTCCTAGTCTTGTCCACTTCAGATCGCGGTTTGGAGAGCAGTAGTGGAAGTCGCCGCGGAGTTCGGTAAAAACTGCAGTAAAGCCATCCAGCAATCTGATCCGATAGGGGCGGTTACGCAAGTCATGGCCGCAGCCATTGCCGACCCGAGCCCACGGTGACAGACCGTGGAGATACAAGGTGACGGCGTTATCAGTCTTGATATGACCGAAGATTTGACAGTTTTACAGGTCTCAACCTAGCCAGTCGTAAAAAGTCCGGTCCACAGTCACCTAACCTGGGTGGTCATCGGCATGTATGCCGATGAAGAGCATAATTTCTTTTATAAACGAAACGGTGACGGCATTGAACTCAGCGGAGAACGCGTGCTGAAGGCCGCTGCCGTGTTTGTGATGAACTCTGACGCGATTCACGCAATTGTTGATCCCAATGACACGGTTATTGGTGCACTGCATGTCTATGGTGGCAGCCTAATGACGCGGCCGGGTCGCAATTTTTGGTATCCAGATACCAGCGTGGAGCTGGCGTACGACCAATTAGCAGGTTATCGTTTTTTGTCGCAAATGCTAAACCATCTGAACCTCACTTCTCTTGAAAATCGCGATAATCGAAACCTGAAAGCGATTCTTAAACGAATCGCTCGTAGAAGTTTCTCATTGCCAAATGCAATTCCTCATATGGGAAACTCGGTGGCATAATGAAACCCAACGGTTATTGACACGAGAATAACAATGCAAAGTGACGACCGCATTCTAACAACCCATGTTGGCAGCCTACCCCGCAGTGACGTCCTCTTAGGCATGTTGAACGACATCGAGAATGGTCAAGATGTCGATCCAGCCGAATTCAATGCGCAAGCCAATCAAGAAATCCATGATGTCGTCTCGCAGCAGCTTGAAGCCGGTATTGATATTGTGGGCGATGGCGAAATCCCCCGTTTAGGATTCTCCATTTATGCGAAAAATCGCATGAGTGGTTTTGGCGGATTTTCTGATCGTGGCACGGTCACCGACTTTGTTAAATTTCCGAAGTACGCCGACTTCATGGCCAAGCGTGCCGGCGTCGACACGATTACTGAATCCGCAACCACCTGGAAAATGCCGCAATGTACCGGCGAGCTCGTTTACGACTCGCGGGCAGCGACCGATGAGCTTGCGCTTTTTGACGGCGCGCTGAAAGACCAAAAGGAAACCGTCACCGGCTCGTTTGTCACGGCAGCCACCCCAGGTATTCTGTCGACAACATTGTTCCGCGACCCAGCTCACCCTCTCTATCAAGACGACGAAGCTTATGTATACGCCTTAGCGGCAGAAATGAAAAAAGAATACGAGATGATCGTTGCTGCGGGCCATATGTTGCAATTGGATGCACCTGATTTGGCACTTGAAAGACAGATCATGTATCTCGACCGCCCGGAGGACGAATTTCTAAAGCGGGTCGATTTGCATATCGAGGCGTTAAATCTGGCGCTCGAAAGTATCCCACCTGAAAGAGTACGTCTGCACTTGTGCTGGGGCAACTGGGAGGGACCACATTGTGATGACATTGATCTAGAGCCGCTATTACCCTTTCTGTACAAAGCAAAAGTAGGTGGCCTGTCACTAGCGTGTGCCAATCCACGCCACAATCATGAAATCGAATTATTTCAAAAATACAAACCACCACAAGATTTTGTGATGTATCCCGGCTGCATTGATGTCACATATAACTATTTAGAGCATCCCGGTGTCGTGGCAAAACGGATCCTTGAATTCGTTGACATCATTGGTGATAAGGAGCGCGTGATTGCCAGTACCGATTGCGGATTTTCGACGTTTGCTGGCTATGTCATGGTTGCTGAAGATGTCGCTTGGGCAAAGCTGAAAGCCCTTGCTGACGGGGCCGAACTGGCATCGAAGAAACTTTGGGGGTAGACCGATGAAACGCAACATGACAGCCAGCGAGATTAAAGAGCGTACCGCTCGATATGCAGATTTAGAGCGCATGAATGTGCCTATCGATCGCACCGTTGCCTCGCAGGACGCGATGGACGTGATTTTCGCACGCAATATATTGCCGATCATCATGGAGAAAACGAAAAACCCTTTCGGTGACGTGGGCGCAATTTACGGTGCAAATGGCATGACCATGAATATTTCTGTGCTGCCGCCGAATCAGGGTCCATGCTTACATGCGCATAACGCCACCTATGAAACGTTCCTGGTGTTAGAAGGTGAAATCACCTTTCATGTGGGTGAACCCGGCGAAGAGGAACACGTTACTTTGGGTAAGTGGGATGTATTCTCCTGTCCGCCCGAAGCTTATCGAGGATTCAACAACGCAAGTTCCGAAGAGCAAGCCGTGCTACTGACGGTGATTAATGGTGGCACTAACGCGCGTGACGATGTTAACGTGCCGTCGGCAATCACCAAGCATTTACGCGACACGTTCGGCGAACCTGTATTAGAAGAATTTAAGAAAGTCGTTAACTTGCCGGAGTCTGAGACGGAGACAGCGGCTTAGGTTTACCGCCTTCAATATCGGTGACTTACAACTCAGCCCAACCTTATCACTCGCAGCGCTCGCCAGTAGCCGCTGGAAATCTGGTTGCCACCTCGCAACCACTTGCCGTGCAGGCGGGTTTAGATGCACTCAAGCGAGGCGGTAACGCGGCGGACGCTGCAATTGCCGCCGCCATCACCCTAACCATCGTTGAACCCACCGGCAACGGCATCGGCGCCGACGCGTTTGCGCTGATTTGGGAAAATGGAAAGCTTCACGGCTTGAACGCTTCCGGTCACTCGCCTGCCGCTTGGACCCCAGAACATTTCAAAAACTACAAAGCCATGCCCATTTTCGGTTGGGATACGGTAACCGTGCCGGGGGCTGTGAGCGCCTGGCAGTGCGTTTCAGAAAAATTCGGACGTCTGCCGTTTAGTGAACTATTTCATGCTGCTGTTGATTACGCAGAACGCGGTTTTCCGGTTGGCCCAATCACCGCGAAACTATGGCAAAACGTTGAACAAGAATGCGCGCAACAAACTGGATTCGCGGAACATTTTCTGCCAGCACCTAAAGCCGGTGAACGATTCGTCCGAGCGGACGCCGCACGTAGTCTGACAAAGATTGCAGAATCTAACGGCCGAGCTTTCTACCAAGGTGAGCTCGCCGAGCAAATTGTTGTGATCGCAGAAAAAGACGAGGCACGGCTCGCGTTAGACGATTTGGCCACGCATAAATCAGAGTGGGTGTCGCCCATCGACATCAATTATCGAGACGCTACTGTTCATCAAATTCCACCAAACGGCCAAGGTCTCGCTGTGTTAATTGGCCTCGGCATTCTAGACCGGCTAGAGGTCGGGCGTTCGTTTTCAGCTGATTCCGTCCATTACCAAATCGAAGCAATGAAAGTTGCCTTGCGCGCGGCAGCCGATCACATTGCCCATCCTACCCACGACCCACTGGACCTTGGCGATTCAGCGTCCCCTCTGTTTGCTGATCGCGATGTTACTGGTTAGAAGCCTGTTGCTTCGTGCCCCGATCACCCCTGGCGTGGCCCTCCAAGGAGGTGAGGCTATCGGAACTTTACCATCAGCGCTCAAGCCACTACGGGATGACCGGAGACTCCCAGTTGATG
>JBCCFA010000248.1:0-7059 GCA_039029975.1 Pseudomonadota bacterium | reverse complement strand
ACACAAAGGAAGAAATGGGCTTTCAGTCGGAAGTCACGCAACTATTAGACTTAGTCATCAACTCGCTATATAGCAACCGAGAGATTTTTTTACGCGAATTAGTTTCCAACGCGTCCGACGCGGTCGACAAGCTGCGCTTTAACGCTTTAAGCGATGACAATCTATACGGCGGCGATAGTAAGTTAGAGATACATATCGACTTTAGTGAAGAATTACACACGATCACGGTAAAAGATAATGGCATCGGGATGTCGCGAGAGGAAGTCATTTCGAACCTTGGCACGATTGCAAAATCCGGCACTAAAGAATTTTTTGGTGCCTTAAGCGGAGATGCTCAGCAAGATTCACAGCTTATTGGACAATTCGGGGTCGGGTTCTACGCGTCTTTTATTGTTGCCGATAGAGTGGTGGTCACCTCGCGCCGCGCAGATCTCGAAGAAGGTGATGCGGTGCGTTGGGAGTCTGATGGCAAAGGGGGTTTTACCGTAGAGACGGTGACCCGCAAAAAGCGCGGCACGGAAATCGTTCTACACCTAAAAGAAGACGCCAGAGAATTTGCTAACGCCTACCAATTACGGCAGTTAATCAAAAAATACTCCGATCATATTTCGACTGAAATATTGATGCCCAAAGAAGGCGAGGATGCCGAGGGTTTCGAAGCGGTGAATAGCGCGACTGCTTTGTGGACACGGCCGAAGTCCGACATCAAAGACGACGAGTATCAAGCCTTCTATAAGCACATTTCGCACGACTTTGAAGATGCCGAATCTTGGGTTCACACAAAAGCCGAGGGGAAGTTTGAATACACGAGCTTATTTTTTATTCCCAAGCGTCCACCTTTTGATTTATTCGATAGAGACGCTTCTCGGGGCGTGAAGCTCTACGTGCAAAGGGTTTTTATTATGGATGACGCTGAGCAACTTTTGCCAGCCTATTTACGCTTCATCCGCGGAATAGTGGATACGGCTGATCTGCCGTTAAATGTCTCTCGAGAAATTCTTCAGCACAATAAAGCGATTGACTCTATTCGCGGCGCCTCGGTTAAAAAGATATTGGGCTTAGTCGAAAAAATCGCTAAAGGCGATAGCTATGCCGATTTCTGGCAAAACTTTGGCAGGGTATTGAAAGAAGGGATTGTCGAAGACACAGGTAACCAAGAATCGATCGCAAAGCTGTTGCGTTTTGCCTCGAGTAAAGACGCCGAGGCTGGTGAAACCGTGTCGCTCGAAAAATATCTCGAGGGTATGATTGAAGGACAGGAAGAAATCTATTTCCTCACTGGAGAAAATCTCGCGACCGTAAAGAGCAGCCCACACCTAGAAATATTCGAGAAAAAAGGGATCGAAGTATTACTGCTTTGCGATCCAATCGATGAATGGCTGGTGAGTCACCTAACGACTTTTCAAGACAAACCGCTTAAATCGATCTTGCACGGTCAGTTGAATTTACCGGGCGAAGAATCGAAAGATGACACAGAAGATTCCGAGGAAAAGAACGACCAACAAACCGATGGATTCATTAAACAGCTAAAAGAAGTCTTGGGAGATTCGGTAAAGGACGTTCGTGCTTCCAGCCGACTAACGTCGTCTCCTTCGTGCCTCGTCTCCGACGAGCATGATATGAGTGCAAACCTGCAGCGCATCCTGAAGGCGTCGGGTCAGGAGCTTCCAGAATCAAAGCGGATTCTGGAGATAAACACGGAACACGCGTTAGTCGAGAAGCTAGAGGAGACGCAAGATGAAGAGGCATTTGCGAAAATCGCGCTGGTGTTACTGGATCAAGCCGCGCTGGTTGAGAACGGTCGGCTTGAGGATCCGAGCGCATTCGTTAACCGAGTTAACGAGTTATTGTTGCAGGCTTAAGCTAGCACAGTCCAATTTTTACCTATAGCTAGGTCTTAGAATATGCTGAGCGGGCGTGAGTTACTTGCGAGTTGCCAGCAACGCCTTGAAAACGCCGGGCTTCATTACGGTCACGGTACCGGCAACGCGGCCGATGACGCGCTATTTTTGACCTTGCACGTGCTTGGTTTGGGTTACGACGCGAGCGAGGAGGCGCTCGAGCAAGCGGTATCGGTTGAACAATCCGAGCACTTGTCGGCACTTCTGCAGCGGCGCATAGAGGATAGAATACCCGCGGCTTATTTGACTCAAAAAATGTGGTTTGCGGGTCTTGAGTTTTTCGTTGATGAACGCGTATTGATTCCGCGTTCGCCGCTAGCGGAATCCATCATAGACGGCTTTGAGCCTTGGATGGACTCAACGAAAATTACCCGCGCGCTTGAGATTGGCACCGGCAGCGGCTGCATTGCCTTGGCACTGGCGCACTATTTCCCGAGCATTGATGTTGTTGCTACCGACATATCGGGTGACGCGCTTGCAGTGGCAAACGTCAACTTAGATAAGCATGCGGGGCTCGCCGAGCGAGTGCGCTTTCTCGCCGCCGATCTTTATCCGCCAGATGAGCAACGATTTGATCTCATTGTGACCAACCCGCCTTATGTGCCGCATGACGAAATTCCGAATTTGCCAGCGGAATATCACGCCGAGCCGAACATTGCGTTATTCGCGGAAGATGATGGTTTGGAATTTATCGCTAGGATTCTTGACAACGCCCATGATTATTTAAATCCAGGCGGGATGCTTTTTTTTGATGTTGGAGATCGTTGGCATTCACTCGAACGAACTTTTTCGGACTTGTCGTTTACATGGTGCGAACTGCTGCGTGGCGGACAAGGGATCGGCTGTATTGAGCAGTCTGCCTTAAGCAAGTTCAACGAAAGCCGGTTAGAATAGGGCGATGTCTGGGAATACTTTTGGAAAGCTATTTACCGTCGCGAGCGCGGGCGAGAGCCATGGGGCAGGATACCTAGGTATCGTTGATGGGTGCCCGCCGGGGCTACCGCTAAGTGAAGAGGATCTTCAAACCGATTTAGACCGGCGCAAGCCAGGCCAGTCGCGACACACCACGCAACGACGTGAAGACGACAAAGTGAAGATTATGTCCGGGGTCTTCGAAGGCGTGACAACCGGAACTCCCATCGGTTTGCTTATTGAGAATGCCGACCAAAAATCCAAAGACTACACCAACATCAAAGATAAATTCCGGCCGGGCCACGCGGATTACACTTACATACAAAAGTACGGTCTGCGCGATTACCGAGGTGGCGGACGCGCTTCGGCACGGGAAACTTGTATTCGCGTGGCGGCCGCAGGTATCGCCAAGAAATACCTGAAAGAGCGGTACGGGGTTGCGATTCGGGGATATCTTGCTCAGCTTGGTCCGATTAAAATTGAGTTCTCCGATTGGTCTGTCGTCAACGACAATCCATTTTTTTGCCCGAACACCGAACAGCTTGCCGAGTTAGAAGCCTTCATGGACGCACTGAGAAAGTCTGGTGATTCTATTGGCGCCCGTGTGACAGTCGTTGCAGAAGATGTCCCCGTGGGTTGGGGTGAACCCATATTCGATCGGCTCGACGCTGATATTGCCAAAGCGATGATGAGTATTAACGCGGTTAAGGGCGTTGAGATTGGTGATGGGTTTGACGTTGTCGAGCAGCGCGGTACCGAACATCGCGATGAACTCACGCCAACTAGCTTTAAGACCAACAGCGCTGGTGGGGTACTTGGTGGCATAAGCAGTGGCCAAAATGTGATTGTCAGTATGGCCCTAAAACCCACCTCAAGCATTCGAATATCCGGTGAAACTATCGACGCGAGTGGTCAGAGCACAGATATTGCCACCTTGGGCCGCCATGATCCGTGTGTCGGCATTCGCGCCATTCCTATCGCAGAAGCGATGTTATCGCTTGTTTTGATGGACCATGCCTTGAGAAATCGCGGACAAAACGCCGATGTTGAGGCAACGACTCAGCCGCTTGATTAAAGCGCTATCGCGCTTTTTTTAGTACCACGACTTTAGACCATCCCACCCAACAAAAAACGCGCTCGAGAGCGCGTTTTTGCGGAATCCAATCAAGCGAGTCTAGTAGATCTTTAATATCGCGGCGTCACCTTCGCCTTCAATGTAGTCGTCAAAGTCATCGCCAGGCGGATTGCCGTCATGAATAAGAAATTCTCGCTGTTGCCTATAAGCCTCGCGAACGAAGGTGTAAGGGTCAAGCGCCGCCTGGTCGCGAATACTCGTTGCTTCCAGCAAATTAGCCCGAGCATTAACCGCGCTGAGGAATCCAGCGGGAATAGTCACGATTGGGTTAAAGTAGGTAAGCGGGTTCAAGGCCATCGCGCTTGCGATCCCGGGTAGATCGCGAAACGAGCTTGGACCGGCAAGCGGAATGTTCAGATATGCCCCTTCGCCTGCGCCCCAAACGCCGAGCGTTTGCCCTAAGTCTTCGTTGTTTGCAGGCAGTCCGGCGCTGGTCGCCGGATCAAAAAGACCGCCAAGGCCAACGGTACTGTTGATGAAAAATCTAGATGTGTCTCTGGCGAACTGCTCGATTTTGCCTTGAAGAAGATCGTTGGCAATGACATTTAAGTAGCCAACGTTAGAAAAGAAATTAGTCACCCCTGAGCGCACCGGCTGCGGTGTTACGTTAACGTAGCCGCGGGCAACGGGTTGGAAAAAGTTACGATCGATCGAATCGTTGAAGTTATAAATTTTTCGGTTTGTTGCTTCGTAGGGATCACCAGGCGAAGACTGTTGTGTGCTCGCGCAGCCGCCGATTATGAGCGAGGCCAGGCATAATCCGATCGTTAGGTGGAGTCTCAGTAATCTTGACATTTATCCTTTCCGCGAAATGAGTTCGAACCAGCGTTGGTATATTGCCACATTCTAATGGATTAATCACGCAAGTTTAGTCTGAAGTTGGCGTTCTACCAAGGGTCTATAGGTCACAGTGAGGACTACCCCGCAGGCGTCAAAATTAGGATAGGCTCTTCGCTAAGGAAATCGAATTTTGCTCCGTTTAGATTGCGTTAAATAATGGTTTAATTGCCTAATTGAGTGATTTTCTGATCGAGACGACCAAGCAGCCCATCAAACCCCTCGCTGTCGAGAACAGCGGTGTAATCCGCCCGTTTGAGCGATAAATCAGAGACCCCTTGAGCAATTACGTTGACTATTTGCAACACTCCGTCGTTATTAGTCACGACATAATCTAGCGATATTTCCTCTCCATCCTGTTTCACAATCATTGTTCGCACCACGAAGCGCCCGCGCTTTTCATCTACGCTAATGGTTTTGAATTGCTCGCCAGAGAATCCGCTGAAATTCGACGCATAGGTGGCGGCGCTTAGTCGTCTGAAAATATCGACAAATGACGCGCGTTTTTCGTCATCTAATGTTTTCCAATGCTGCCCGGTCACGATGCGTGAAATCGTTGCAAAATCGAACGTTTCATCCAAAACGGGGTGCAGTTTCTCCACACGCCCCTGGAAGCCTAATGCTGACGCTTGCTGCATGACTTCAACAAGCGTTGAGTGGAGTTTTTCTACGGTATCGACAGCGGCTTCTTTCTCGGCTGCCACCACATTGGTGATCGTAAAAAAAACGCAAGCAATGAGCGTGCAGCGAATGAATGCGCGCTGAATAAGATTAATCATCGGCCAAGATCTCCAAAGGTACTAGTTTGTCGATAAGTTTGGGCGGCAAAAGTTCCTTTATCAATATCATCGAATGCGTTCATTCTGTGCTCTCGCGAGCATAACTGCGATTCTTCCAGCGACTTCGTTCGCCTCGTAGATAACGATAGGCTGAAGTCCAGGTCATTGCCAAGAATAACGCGGCTGCCAGCGGGAGCGTCAGGCACCACCAGCTTGGTAAGTCGTAATATTTTGTTGTTGGGTAATAGGAGGCGCACAATAATCCTAGTGCGATACCGCCCCAAATTTTGGTGACCGTATCGCCAGCCAGGATGGCACTGACCGGCGCCAAATAACCAATCACCATCAACACGGTGCAAAGCAGCAGTAAGACGATTGAATAATGCAATTGCGTAAAAGCGGTGCGGGCCACCATATTCCATATGTTGGCGAGCGTTTCGTAAGGCCGGACAGCTCGGACATCGTGAGATAAGCCTACCCAAATGTTTCCGCCGCTGTCTTTAATCCTTTTAGCCAAGGTGCAGTCGTCGATGATCGCGGTTTTTAGGCTTTCGAAACCGCCAATCTCGCGCAAACGCGACGTTTTCATCAGTACACAGCCGCCCGCAGCTGCCGCCATTTTCGAGCTCGGCGAATTCGCTAAATGAAATGGATAGATGATTTTAAAAAAGTAGATGAAGGGCGGTAGTAACAATTTCTCAGCCCATGAGCCCATGTACAATGAGGCCATCACCGACACGCTATCAAGCTCGTTATCCACTAATTTACGCTGCAGCGTGGCTACCATGTTTTCGGCCAGTTCGATGTCGGCGTCCAACAACATTACGTAGGGTGTTTTTACCGAGGTGAGTCCTTGATGTAATGCCCAAAGTTTGCCACTCCAACCTTCGGGCGGTTGTTCGCCATCGATGATGGTCAATTGTGGTAGCTGAGCATTTTCGATGAGCGTTTGCGCGACTGCTTTGGTTTCATCTTCGCTTTGATCGTCAATCACGATCACCGAAGCGATTGGGCCCTGCTTAGTTAACGCGGTTAAGGTTTGTTGAATGCAGCTTGCTTCGTTTCTAGCTGGAATTAATACAGTAATTTCGGTTACCGACCCAACGTCAACGCGTTTTGGTTCAAATCGGTTGGTGCTAATGGTCTCGCGGGTAGACCAAGGTCGCCACGGCAGCACAAATAAACCTAACCACATTAGGGTCGCAAATATCGCGCTGAGCAGGAGCGGCGAGAGACTAACTAGCATTGCGGGATTTTCTTATCATGGGATGAGTCGCTGAGCTTGGTAGTTCAGCGAACTGCGGCCGAATAGCGTGGCATCAGGTCGGCTACCCACTATGTGGAGCGACGGGTCAATCTGCCCAAGATTGTGATAGAAAATTAATACCCGCGCCGCAGGCAGGACATCAAGCAACCTGTTTTTCTTTTTCCTTGGAGGGCGTTGTTTCAACCCGCGCAACTAATATAGGTTTGCTCGCTTTTTCGTCTTCGTATT
>JBCCFA010000247.1:0-7067 GCA_039029975.1 Pseudomonadota bacterium | reverse complement strand
GAAATCACCAAAATTCCCCCAATGGTGGCCGCCGCATTCGGTATTTCGCGGAGCGCAATGGCGGCTATGATAACACCGACGATAGGAATTAAATTGATGTACATTACGGTTCCTACCGAGCCCAGAATTTTTACGCCCTCGTAATACCAGATATACCCGAATCCTGTACCAAACAAGCCGCTGATCAATATGAGCAGGACGGCCTCCGGATCGAAAATCATCGAGGCAGCGACCGCCTGATCGGCGATTACCATGGGAATCAATAATACTGTGCCGGTCATGCAAGCGAAGGCGGTGAGGTCCAATGGACTGACTCGATCAAGTATCGGCCGGGAAATAACCGAATAGATGGCCCATCCCAAAGCACTACCAAGCAATAATAAATCGCCAAATCCAATTGCATCCGCACTTAGCGCGAACAGATCGCCGTTGCTAACCACAAAGGCGAGGCCGATCAAACCGAGACCGATGCCGGCGAAAGCGATGCCACTCAAACGCACGCCGTAGAAAATGAATTCCAACACGGCGACCATGATAGAAATAAACCCCATCACAATAGAGCCGCGCACCGCATCTGCGTATTCGAGCCCCCAAAACATCAGTACGTTATGCATACAAATTCCTGTCAATCCGAGCAGCACATACATGGGCAAATCGCGAAGCGTGGCTCGCCGCAACAGATTTTCGTTTTTCGATGCAACGATATAAAGAAAAACGCTGGCGACGACGAATCGACCGAAGGTAATCAATTCCGGCGCTTCGTAGTGCGCAAGCATTCTGCCGATCGTAGGCGTTCCACCCCACAACAGAGTCGCTAAAGCGAGTTTCAAGTGAATCGACATGGTGCTCGATTAGCGTTTGCTGCGATGCGTATCATACTAAGTGGCGCCTTGATTGGCTTGAGGAAAACACCCTAGTTGTCATGCTATGGTACGGATTTGCGAGCAGATGTTAAGCGCAACGCCTCGGCGGAGCTAAAGACTTTTAGTGTCGCGAATGCATATTTTATAAGCGGCGAAAATCGGCAAGAAGATTGCGCATTGATACGAGTATGTTACCAGCTAAACGAAAGACCGGTTTTGCGAATCGGCAATACTAAGATAATTCGAAGAACGGCGGGGATTTTATGGGCTTACTTAATGCCTTTAGACATTTGGGGTTAGTATTCACCTCGTTTACAGAACGTTGGGTGCCCGACGCATGGATAATTTCCATGATGCTGACAGCCGTCGCAATGTTGCTATGTATTTTCGGCGCAGGCGATGCCTCGATTCCATTATTGGGTCGCGTTGAAGCGACTGTATTAGCATGGGGCGATGGCGTGTGGCTGTTGCTGGGACTCGCTATGCAATTTTCGATTGCAATGGTGGCCGCTTCTGCCGTTGTCGCATCACCACCAATGTATCGATTTTTTGACTGGCTGGCATCTTTGCCAAACCCTGAGAAGCCAGTTCAGGCCGTCATGTTGGCCGCGATTTTTTCCTTAATTACGGGGTACCTGAATTGGGCTGTGTGTCTGGTTTCCTGTGCTTTGTTTACGCCGTTCATTCTGAAAAGGAATCCAAACACAGATGTCCGCGTATTGATTGCCGCGGCTTATATCGGCATTGGTACAGTGTGGCATGGCGGACTGTCGGGGTCTGCGCCGCTGATCCTCGCGACGCCAGATAATCCGCTATTAAACCCATCCAATATGGCGCCAGTTGTTGATCGCCTCTACCCAGTAACGGAGACCTTATTTAATCCATGGAACCTTGGCATCATCACGGTACTTGGGGCAGTAGGATTTATTACCGTCTGTCTACTCCACCCGAGTAAAAACGCGCGAACCTTAGCGCCCGAGCAAATTGAGATGATCATGCCGACGCCGCCGGAGAAAGATGCGCCTCCGTCTACCCCTGCCGAGCACCTCGATCAATTTCGCGGTTGGACTTTGCTAGCGATAGTGTTGTTCGCTTATCCACTTGGACACTCGATTGTCACCAAAGGGTTTGGGACCAGTTGGACGATTAACGCCTATAACATTACGTTCTTGGTATTGGCTTTATTGCTCCACGGACGACCCACCTCATTCTTGCGAGCGTGTCGGCGTGGAGTCGATTCTGCTTGGGGAATCATTGTCCAGTTCCCATTCTATGCGGGCATATTTGGGCTATTGCAGTTCACAAATTTAGGGAAGTGGTTAGGCGAGATTTTCGCCGAGATAGGTTCGCAAACAACGTATCCGTTTGTCGTTTACGTCTACTCCGGCGTGATGAACTTATTTGTACCGTCGGCCGGTTCAAAGTGGATGATCGAAGCGCCGTTTTTGATTCCCGCGGGTAACGTACTGGATGTGTCGGTGGTTACCGTCACGTTGGCTTATGCCTACGGCGATTCAGTGACGAACTTGATTCAACCGTTCTTCGCGATTCCGATTTTGGCGGTGACCCGCATGCGCTTTGGCGATATCGTTGGCTACACGTTTTTAGTCGCGAGTGTAATTTTCGCGGTGAGTACGCTATTTATGTTTCTGCTGCCGGCGCAACTTTAGCCGCTACGACTCTCTGCCGGCTTAGCAAGCCCAAGGCAACTGGGGCCATTAACAAAAAAGCAGGGGGAATCGGTACAACGTGTGGCGTTAGATTGGCCACATTAGCGAGTTGGAACGGACTGCCTTCGTAAGAGAACTGGATAGTACTTGACCCAGCGCAGCAATCTTCAAACCCGATCCACATTATCGTGTATTCCGTATTCGCGGCAAAATTGTATGAGCTGTAAATAACGTCGCCGTGGTTCCAGTTGTTAGCCCACCAAATATTCGTGCTATCAATAGTCTCGCTGATTAAAGCGTTGGTTGCGCTATCAAATAGCGCCACGCCGCCGCCACGACCCCAGTCAGTGCCAACACGAAACTCGTAGTTACCCGCGTCTTCAATATGAAGGCTTGCGCTCATTAGCACGCCATAGTTACCAGATATATTTCCGGCGTAGACAGAGGTATCGACATTATCTAGTGCATTGACGTTCGTCGTCGAAATAACGTTCGCGCTGTTATGCGCTGCTAGCAGATCAGCGAAGGTGTCTGTTGCGGACACTTGATAATTTGCGTCCGTGAACACCACATCCAAACTTAGATTAAACGCGTACGCGTTACCCGCAAACAGCGGTAGTGCAAAAAGCAAGCATCGTAAGTTCGCTAAATATCTGTTCATTTTCATCATCTCTCCGAGACGTAGTTACAAATTGTGCTTGGGGCTTCGCCCTCGTGCACGCTACTAACTATCGGACAAATAGACTTTTTCTGAGGCTGAAATATCTAGGAATTCACGATTCGTATCATTAGGAATAGCCGCTCTGAGACCGCCGTCTCATTGTGCTTTTTTAAGTGTGATCAAGGTCACATAGCATCGCTGAAACACCGATAATCGAGGCGATTAAATCAAAATAACCAAAGGATTAAAGGTGCACTGCTTAAAGCCGGAGAGGGTCGAAAAACAAAGCGAAAGCCGTGGGAGGAGGCGTATATTAAGACTGTACCCTGGGCATTAACAAAGGCAGAAAAACAGAGAAACCAACGATCGCAATCTACGTATCGTTGGTTTCGTGTTTACGAATAATGTCAGGATTTTTGCTAGTTGATTTTGTGCGATCGGAACGTCTATCAGCGGTGCGGCCGCTTCTATCCGCGCAGTTCAAGCCGACGTTTTTCGGTGGCAGCACTGTCGACGCAAAGAGATTCATCAGCGACATCGCCTTCGAAAACTACCCCGTACACATCGTGCGCGCGATCTGCCGTCTCCCATTTCTCAAGTACATCTTTTAGTACCCGAGCTGGATCTCGTTCCAGCGGATCACCGTAACCACCGCCGCCGGCGTCGACACCGCGCACCCATTCACCGGGATTGAGTACACATTCGACAACACCGGGTAGTTTTTCTTCTTGACCAGACTCGTTAACTTTATACGTTGCAGCGGCGGGACCCTCCTGACCGCCACGCACGCCGCGCGGCGGATTTACTTGACCGTCACACGACACCACAATTGTCATTGGATCTTTACGTGGGCCGTAAATGACTTCCGCGCCCGGCGAGCCGCGAAAACGTCCTGCACCGCCGCCGCCGGCAGCGACGCGAATGGATTTAAAAATCATAGGGTATTTTGATTCGTCTACTTCAACGCTACCGCGGTACATCAAACCGCCCACCACCGGTAGTCCGTAATTCAGCCAGCCATCGGTTGTGGGTGTGCCGGGACCGCCGTTGGCAACCACCCATTCCTGATTGATGTAAGGACCATCGCGCCGCCAGTCCATACCCGAAATAACCCCTGCCCCTGCGCCCATGCCAAGTGCGCCTTCGGCCAAGCCGTAACCATCACCAATCTCCGCAAAGGCCGCTTGCGTGATGTTCACAATACGATCAGCGATATTGGTCGTTGCCATAGAACAACTGTGCGGGAATTGTGGTTCTCCGGTTATGCAGCCTTTGCGCAGCTTGACGTTCACGCGCGAAAAACTGCCGGCGTTATGGGGAATATCGTGATCTAAACAATTAAACACACCCGCCATCGCATTGCTTGTGGCACAGGCAACGGACTGGTTTAAACCGAAGTCTTTGTTGTCCTCGTTGTGAGTTAAATCAACTTCAATTCGACCTTCCTCTGCGTCAACGGCAACGTCAACTCGTATCGCTAAACCATCCGGTAGGGTAGGCGGGAAAGGGTCGTAGTAACCAGTGTTTGACAGTTTGCCGTTAGGCAATTTTTTGATGGCTTCGGCCATTCGGGTTTCCGAATAATTAAACCAGGCTTTAATGAAGTCGCGAATCGTATCTTTTCCATATCGCTCCACGAGTTCAATCATGCGTCGTTCGCCGATTCGTGCGGCACCAATTGTCGCTAAATAATCGCCGTACCACTGTTCCGGCACTCGAATGCGCCGCTTACACATGCGAATGATGTCATCCACGTCCTGATAGTCGCTTTGAACTTTGACGCAGGGGAAAATTAGCGACCCTTCTTCGTAAACATCTTTCGCATACGCGTGGTAAGTACTCGGAATAGAATTTCCGCAGTCAGCCTGGTGTGCTTTCGCGCAAGCAGTAAACAAATGATCACCGTCCACGATTACTGGCACCATGATCATGTGATCAGCAGGATGCGTGTTACCTAGGTATGGATCATTGTGCAAGTAAGCGTCGCCGGGTTTTAAGTGCTGATGTAGTTCGCACATGGCGGCGGTTTGCAGGCTGCTGCCAAAAATATGCACCGGCAAACCTTCTCCTGGGCATAGCATTTGATTGTCGGCTGTTACCATTGAGCAAGAAAAATCGCGGACAACGGCAAGGACGGCCGAGCGCGCCGTGCGCAACAAAGTGTTCGACATTTCGCGAACAATCGCGTTTAGGCGGTTGCCTAATACCGCCATCAAAATCGGATCAAATTCAACCTGCTTAACGCTTTGCTCTTGCTGGTTCATACCAATTGCTCCTCGGGAGGCGTGAGTACGTAACGACCACCGGCACTCACTCGAGCGCTGGCACCTGGGTATACGACCAATGTAGAAGTCGGTTCTTCGATAATAGCTGGGCCGTCTACAACGGCGCCGTTCGGTAGTTTTGGACCAAAATAAATCGGCGTTTGAATTTGTCCCTCGCCGAAATAGGCTTCGCGAGTTCTGTCCGGGTCAACGGTAGTTGCTGCGTCACCTCGACCGGGATCGAGCGACGGAGGATTTACGTCCGCGATAAGGCGACCTCGCCAGTTTAAACATTCGACAGCCTGACCTTCATCAGTGACAGCAAACACTCGGTCATGCACCCGATGGAATTCCTGCACAAGTTCCTCCACATCGTTGTCGTTATTAAACCGATTACTCTTAACTTCAATTTCAAGTTCCCAAACTTGAAATCGATAGCGCGCTTCGACGAAGTAACGTTTGTGAATGTTTTCAATACCACGGGCTTTCAGTCGATCGCCAAATTCGTCTAGTTCTTGGTCGATCTTCTCAAGCGCTTTGTTGACGCCCTCAAAATCAAAAGCCTCGGTGTGGGTTAGAGCGCTCGCACCGGCTTCGGTAATAATGTCTGAGAATTGCATGCCAGATGCGCTCAAGGCACCCGCAGTCCTCGGAATCAGCACGGTTTTACAACCCAGCTCGGCGGCAATAGGCGCAATGTTGAGGCCGCCAGCACCGCCACCCGCAACGACCGCAGATTCTGCCGGGTTAATTCCTTCGTTAATGGTTAATTCTTTAATTGCTTGAATCATATTTTCGTTCGCCACCGCCATAATGGCGAACGCCGCACGCTCAACGGATTGTCCAAGCTCCACCGCAATTTTCTCCACGGCCTTACGTGCCGCATCTTCGCTAAGTTGCATGCGACCGCCGAGAAAATGGGCGGGATCGATATAGCCGAGTGTCACCGCCGCATCCGTCACCGTGGGTTCCTTTCCGCCTAACTGATAGCAGGCTGGACCGGGCTCAGAACCTGCAGACTGCGGTCCAACTCTCATGAGGCCACCGGAGTCGACCCATGCAATGGAGCCGCCGCCGGCACCGATACTGTGTACTGCTACTGACGCCATACCCAAGTTATCACCAACCCACTGCGGCCCCAGCCAGGTATCGCGTGAAAACTCGACTAAGCCGTCCCTGACTAGGCTCACGTCAAAAGTCGTGCCACCAGCGTCGCAAACGATAACATCATTGGCAAGGTCTTCAGCTTGCACGTAGGCCAAGCCGGCGACCGGTGCCATCGCCGGACCGGACTTAACTAGATAAATTGGCCGTTCAACAACATCACGTAAATGCATAACCCCGCCGAACGAGGTGCTAACCAAGCAATCATTTTGATAACCCGCCGCGCGTAAATCTGATTCTAAATCTAGCAAGTAAGATTGCATTAAGGGCTTTAGAGAGGCATCAATTGCCGTGGACGAAGCGCGCCGATATTCTCGCAGGATAGGGTTGATTTTGTGCGACAGTGTATAAGGAATATTCGGACAAACTTCCGCTATTATGTCGGACCATGCTGATTGGAACGGGTTGAACGCTGCTATTAAAGCGACTGGGGCAGAAAAGGTGT
>JBCCFA010000246.1:0-7069 GCA_039029975.1 Pseudomonadota bacterium | reverse complement strand
TAACCCCCGCAATGTTTAAATCGGCGCCTGACCAATCGACCCAACTTCCCGTGAAACGAGTGGGTATCTCACTCGGACATTTTGGAGATTTCTACCATTGGGTGATGGCTGCCCCGTGGTGGCAATTTTTGCTTACAGCAGCGCTGGCGTACTTATGTATCAATGTCACGTTCGCCTCGGTGTATCTCCTCGGTGGTGATGCCATCCTGAACGCAAGACCGGCGTCGTTCGTAGATGCATTTATTTTTAGCTTTCAAACCAGCACGACTATCGGGTATGGGTATCTGTTACCGAAAACGCCTTTTGCGCACGTGGTGGTAATGTTCGATGTGATTGTCGGAATTCTGTATGTGGCGGTGGTTACCGGTTTGGCTTTTGCAAAATTCGCGCGCCCAAGACCGCGAGTTGTGTTTAGTGATAAGGCGTTGATTGTCGATTATGAAAACAACCAGAAAGCCTTAGTATTTCGTGTGGCAAATGGGCGTTCGACCCAAATCGTAAACGCCGAAGTAACGGTAGGTCTAATTCGCAAGAACCCTAATCCGCATGCCGGTCTGGTTAGGCGCATGTATGAGTTGGACTTGGTCGCGAACCAAAGTCCATTTTTTGCTTTAAGTTGGATGGTGGTACACGTAATCGACGAACATAGTCCGTTGTTTGGTTTGAACGAGGCGCAAATTAAATCCGAACAGATACGTGTGCACGCAACTTTTGTTGGAATCGATGACGTTTATGCACAAACCGTCCATTGGTGGCACGCCTATACCGCCGAACATATTGTTTTTGCCAACAAATTCGTAGATATGGTGACTTTTAACTCCGACGATTCGGCGATTATTGACTACACTAAGATCCATCTTTACGAATAAGCGTCACGCGCTGGTGTCATAAGCAGTGAATTGGAAAGCATTTCTGTACGCCCTCGGCAGCGGCGCTTGTTTGTCAGTAGGGCTCTACGCTCTGCTCGGATTCGCACAAGCTTATCTCCTTTATAGCGGCGAGCGTGCATGGTCAAACGTGAAATTTTGGGCGCCGGTATCGCTGGTTTTTTTAAGCGGCGCCGTGATATGCGCTTATCGCGCATACTTGATTTCACTGTTAAGTTTGAAGCAACGTCGTCGCTCGTAAATTACAAGTACCGCGCCTTAAGAACCGTAATCGCAATGAACCCGCGGCTTCCTGTCTAGCCAAGGTTGCGCCTGTTCCAATTGAGCCGCTAATCGAAATAGCGTTGCTTCCTCACCGTAACGTCCAATGAACTGGGATCCCAGTGGTAGGTCTTGCTCATTCCACTGCAGTGGGACCGTTGCTGCGGGTTGCCCAGTCAGGTTGTATACATAGGTAAACGCCACAAACGACAATATATCGATTAACCACTGACCTGGTTTCGACGCATCGGGTTCGAATGCCCCGATTTTTACCGGCGGCACGCTTAAGGTCGGGGTAAGCAATAAGTCGTAATTACCCGCCTCATACCAATTTGCAATTTGGCGGGTTAGAAGCTGGGCCGCTTCCACCGCAACAAGGAAGTCGGCGGAGTTGGTCGCTAAGGACGCTTGATACCAATCCCAAGTAGCGTCCTCCATATCGCCTCGTTCGAAGGGTCGGCCGATTTCTCGCTCCCAATAGCGCACGACAAAACCAACAAAAGCAGAGAAATGCGGACCAAATACGGCGGGAACGTCTGGATGGGCAAACGCGCTTGGATCGGCTAATTCAACATCGTGACCTAAAGAGGCACATAGTTTTGCCGTGGCTTCGACTGCGTTGACGCAGTCTGCGTGTGGGCTTGTCGTTTGGTGCCAGCCTGGGGGCAGTTGGTTTAAATAACCGATCCGCAATTTACCCGGGTCGCGTTGGCATTCATCAAGAAAGCTGTTTGCTAAGGGCGGTGCTTGATAGGGATCGCCAGGCGTTTTGCCGGCGGTGGCATCTAACATTGCTGCTGAATCACGCACGCTTCGGGATACCACGTGTTCGTAAATAATACCGCCGCCCAGGTCGCCAAATAGTGGGCCTAGTGGGTTGCGGCCGCGACTTGGTTTAAGGCCAAACAAGCCGCAGCAAGACGCGGGAATTCTGATAGAGCCGCCGCCGTCATTGGCATGACCCATAGGCACCACGCCCGCCGCGACTAAAGCAGCCGATCCACCACTTGAACCACCAGGAGTGTGCTCGGTATTCCAAGGATTGCGCGTCACCCCGTGAAGCTCAGGTTCAGTAACTGGTGAGCCGCCAAATTCTGGGGTATTCGTTTTCGCACATATGACTACGCCGCTTGCTTTTTGACGGACCACTAGCTCGCTATCCACTTTCGAAACGTAATCTTTCAGCGCAACACACCCTTCGTTAAACGGTGCGCCCTTATATTCGGCGAGCAGATCTTTCAACACAAAGGGCACGCCGCAAAACACCGAATCATTCGCATCTCCCGAATCGACCCTTTTTTGCCATTGCTGAGCGAGGTTTTTTGCCTCGTCGTACATCGGGTGAATGACAGCGTTCAATGCGGGATTTACCGCATCTATATTTTCAATTGTTTGATTGAGAACTTCCTCGCACCCAAGTTCTTTGGACCGGATCTTCTCCCCTAAGGCAATACCATCAAAGTCGCTTAAGGTAATTTTTGACATGATCTTCCCCCGTGATATCTAACTAGTTTTTTATCCGACAACTTGGCGACCAATGATGAGTTTTTGTACTTCGGAAGCGCCTTCGTATATTCGCAACGCGCGAATTTCTCGATAGAGACTCTCAACAATGTGGCCGGACTCGACGCCCTTACCACCAAACATTTGCACGGCTTTATCGATCACCTGTTGTGCTGATTCTGTGGCGTATAACTTAGCCATTGCCGCTTCGCGGGTGACTCGGTCCTGAGCGCAATCCTTGGTCCAAGCGGCGCGATAGATTAGTAAGGCGCTGGCGTCCACATCCAGCGCCATTTCCGCGAGTTTTTCTATGGTTATGTCGAGGTCAGCGAGTGTTTTACCAAACATTTCTCGTGATTTGGCATGCGCCGTCGCTTCGTCTAACGCGCGTCGCGCAAACCCAAGGGCGGCAGCGCCAACTGTGGAACGAAAAATATCTAGCACAGACATCGCTACTTTAAAGCCTTTTCCTGGTTCACCAAGTAGTTTGTCTGCCGACACGCGACAATCGCTGAACTGCAAAGTGGCGAGCGGATGCGGCGCGATCACGTCAATCCGCTCATCCGCGTTTAAGCCGGGTGAATCAGCATCGACAAGAAAAGCGGATATCCCTTGGCTACCGCCGGACTCGGCCGTGCGCGCGAACACCACGTAGAAATCCGCAATACCACCATTGGAAATCCACGTTTTGGTGCCGTTAATCACGAACTCATCGCCATCTTTGTGCGCAGTCGTTGTCATTGCAGCAACATCTGAGCCCGCATTGGGTTCCGACAAGGCGAAGGCAGCGATTTTTTTGCCCGAGCGCACGTCAGGTAAATAATTGCGCTGCGTGTGCGCTTGGCCAAAAAGGCCAATTGCACCTGAGCCTAGGCCCTGCATCGCAAAAGCGAAATCGGCCAAACCGTGATGTCGCGCCAAGGTTTCTCGTGCTAAACATAATAGGCGGACATCAAGTCGGGAGTCCGCGTTATTCGGATCAATCGCAGCGTGTTCCAGCCAACCGCCAGCGCCTAGTTGCGTTACCAAGGCGCGGCAAGTTTGATCAACATCGCCATGCGGTAGATCACTTAGATTGCTATGGCACCAGTCATCCAGTGAAATTGCAAATTTGCGGTGAGAATCCGTGAAAAACGGCCAGTCTAAAAAAGTTTGATCGGGCATGCTGCTAATTCGCGAAGTTGTTGGGTTTAGTTGCCGGCAAAGACGGGTTTTTCTTTGGCGACGAAAGCGTTGTAGGCACGTAAGAAATCCTCCGTTTGCATGCAGATGGCTTGCGCCTGTGCTTCGGCTTCAATCGCTTGGTCCACGGACATATTCCATTCTTGATGGAGCATGGTTTTTGTAAAACTGTTGGCGAACGTTGGGCCCGAAGCAAGTTTTGTCGCAAATTTTTGCGCTTCCGCCAGTAATTCTGCCGAGTCACAAAGACGGTTAAAGAATCCCCATCTTTCACCTTCTTCTGCGTTCATAGCGCGTCCGGAAAAAAGTAGATCGGCAGCCCTTCCTTGACCAATGATTCGCGGTAACATGGCGCACGCACCCATATCACATCCGGCTAAGCCAACTCGAACAAATAGGAAAGCCGTTTTGCATTCTGGTGTGCCATAACGCAGGTCTGAAGACATGGCTAATATCGCGCCAGCGCCAGCGCATACACCGTCGATGGCAGAAATAATCGGCTGTGGGCACGCGCGCATTGCTTTAACGACATCGCCCGTCATGCGTGTGAATTCCATCAGTCCTTTCATGTCTTTTTCGGTCAACGGCCCAATGATTTCGTGCACGTCACCCCCTGAACAAAAGTTTCCACCTGCGCCAGTGATCACGACGGCGTGTACATCGTCGGCATAAGCTAGATCGCGAAATGTATCGCGAAGTTCGGCATACGATTCAAATGTTAGCGGGTTTTTTCGGTCCGGCCTGTTTAAGGTAATTGTGGCCACTGAGTCCTGGCAAGACCATTGAAAATGTTTCGCCTGATGATCTTGCATCTTCATTTTGATTGCTCCTGTTGCGCCCGTTGTCCTGCAGAAGCATGTGTTTTCTTTAAAATGCCCAGCAGGTTTTCTAAATCGTTCAAACTGAGATCGTTGAATAATTCTTCCACCCAGCCTTCATGAACTGTCACCATATCTTGAAATTTCGCTTTGCCCTTGTCTGTCATAGAAATGAAATGCACTCGTCTGTCATTCGGCGAAGGTTGGCGCGCAACAAACTGGTCGCGTTCAAGTCGATCAATCACCCCGGTTACGTTGCCATTGGAAACCATGAGTTTGTTCGAGAGACTAGACATCGTCAGGGGTGTACCGGCGTGATCGAGTTCCGATAGCACGTCAAATTGCGGCAAGGTGATGTTGAACTCTTCTCGTAATCTACTGCGCAAATATTGCTCGATAACGTTTTCGCAAGCCAACAAACGCAACCAAGCTCGCAACGATTGTTTGCCTCGCTCCCTACTTGTCACATGACTTCTCCGCCGGCTATAGCTAGCGCTTGTCCCGTAACGCTTCCAGCACTATCGCCGCAAAGAAACACACTCATCGCCGCAACTTCCTGCGGCTGAATAAAACGCCGTTGCGGATTGACAGCCTTTAAGGATTTTTCTGCAGCTTCACGGTCGCGTCCGGTGGTGTTCATGATGTTCTGAATAGAATCTTCAAGCAGATCGGTTTCGGTAAATCCTGGGCAAATCGCATTGACCGTAATACCGTCTCGCGCCGTTTCTAGCGCCAGTGCTCGTGTTAGGCCAATTGCACCGTGTTTTGCCGCGCAATAAGCGCTGACGTAGGCGTAGCCGAGTAAACCGGCGGTACTCACAATGTTAATAATTCGTCCCCATTTCGCGGTACGCATCTCTTCGATCACTTGCTGTTGGCAATGAAAAAGACCGGTTAAATTGACGTTTAACATGTCTGACCACAGTTTTTCTGAAGTCTTGTCGAACGGTGCACTTGAGGCGGCCCCGGCATTATTGACCAGAACCGAGATGGGCCCATTGGACTCGCGGGCGCCGTTAAATGCGGTGGCAACCGCGTCAGAATCGGTGACGTCTGCCGTTTGATATGACCCGTGTTTGAGCTTTTGCGTCGTTTCCGCCAGTGGCAGTTCCGAGCGTCCGATGAGCGTGATGGTTGCGTCCAAGGCATCAAAAGCATCGGCCACCGCAGCGCCGATTCCTCGTCCGCCACCGGTAATAACGACGTGTTTGCCTGAGAGTGATTGGGCAGAAGGTGTGTCGGGCATAGTAGTCATTCCGGTTGCGTGATGGCCCGCTTAGATTCGATAAGTGGCCGGTCGTCATGTTAGGACTAAATCTTAGATGGTTTATTTTAATCATGAAACGATACACGTTAAACTAATCGAATCAAAACAAAAATCGATGGCGGTTTCTTAAATGGCCTCAAACAATAGAAATCAGGATTTGGAAATTCTGCAGCCGGCAGGGTGGCCCCGACCAAAAGGCTACGCTAACGGCATTGCTGTAACAGGGCGTCAGGTGTTCGTTGGCGGCATGATCGGGTGGAATGCGAAAGAGGAGTTCACAAGCGACGATTTTATCGCCCAATCCGAGCAGGCGTTGCGAAACATCGTTGCCGTTCTCGCAGAGGCCAATGCTAAACCTGAACACATCGTTAGAATGACTTGGTATGTCACCGATAAACAAGACTACATGTCGCGGCTACCGGAAGTGGGCGGTATCTATCGTGACGTGATGGGGCGTCACTACCCGCCGATGACTTTGGTGCAAGTGGTCGCCCTAGTCGAAGACCGCGCGAAAGTAGAAATCGAGGTAACGGCGGTTATCCCGGAATAGTTTAGCGCTGATAAAAGGCGCCTATTGCTAAGATGGAAACAGTTTTCGACGCCTTGTTTCGTCGAGCACAAGCGGTCTCGTGTTAACCTATTCTTTGTATCGAATTTTTCCCTGTAGGTGAACAGCATGATGTATTGGCGCGAACTGACCGTCAATTGGGGCGAGTCGGATCCGTTTGGCTTAGTTTATTATCCAAGAATGCTCTCATGGTTTAACGACACCGAGCACGAGCTATTCCGCGTTATTGGTCTCCCTATCGATGAGATGATCAAAAAAGATAGGACCACGTTTGTTATGGGGGAAGTTCATTTCCGGTTTATTGGTCCAGCCGCTTACGGTGAGCGGGTGTTAAGCATCATCAAGTTAAACAAAATTGGTAAAAGCACCCTACATTGGAAAACACGCTGCATTAACGCAACGAACGGTTCGGCAATTTGTGAAGGACTAGGTACACGAGTTTATGCACATATCAAAGAAGATGGGTCACTGGACTCGGCGATAATTCCTAAGGAAATGCGGGAAGCGTTGGAAAATTTTGATGCCTTCGAGCAATTAGAAACGGTTTCTTTCAAGGAAGCGTTTGATATGTAATGGATAGACG
>JBCCFA010000245.1:0-7072 GCA_039029975.1 Pseudomonadota bacterium | reverse complement strand
CGCCGCCTTCGGCAGAGGCATTACGAAACCTTGTCGCTAATAAAACGCGAAAACCAATCTACGATAGATTAGAATCACAAATTGAAGTTAACGGAGAGGTGGCCGAGTTGCTGAAGGCGCACGGTAAGGAAAGTGTGCCATAACATGGTGAGGGGTAACCCCGTATCGAGGGTTCGACAATCTTCCGAAGGAAGATTGGACGACCGAAGGTCGCCCGCAGGGTGAAGAAAATGAGACTTCATTTTCAGAATCAATCCCTCTCTCGCGCGCGTAGCGCGAAAACCGGTCTAGGATAGATTAGAATCACAAATTGAAGTTAACGGAGAGGTGGCCGAGTGGCTGAAGGCGCACGCCTGGAAAGTGTGTATACGGTAACCCCGTATCGAGGGTTCGAATCCCTCTCTCTCCGCCAAATAAAATCGCCCCGTTAGGGGCAATTTTATTTGAGGAGCGGGCGGTCCGATGAGACCCCTAAGGTTCGACAAACTGCGCTTAAGCAGTTTGGACGGCGAAGCCGCCCCGTAGGGGTGAAGAAAACGAGCCTTCGTTTTCTGAGTCTTTCCCTCTCTCTCCGCCAACTATATCAATCGCTCTCTTCGTCAGGTCGCCGCGATTCATCGAACGTAAAACTATCGAACACAGCTAAGGCTTCGCGAGATTTCCGAGTCAATGGAACTTGTTCAGACTGAATAATGAAGGCAAGCGTTTTGCCAGCTTCATAGAGCTTGTCCAGATGTACCAAAGCTTCATCGATCTGTTGGGGAAATACGGCCGTCACATCGTACATATAATAAGTTCGCATGATGTGTGACATCTGATTTAATCGAGCTTTGAGTCCTTCGGTTTCATTGGTGCTTCCGCAGTCGGCATTTGTGTTGTTATCCGTAGCGTTAAATTGGCGCCAGTAGTCTGCGTCTGTCCGTGCTTTTTGCAGTTCTATCTCAGCTAAGGTCAAAGCATCACTTAGCGTCAGCAAAGCGTCGTTAACGCGGTCTGCTTCTTCATAGTCGCGAGCGGATAAAGCGAGCTCTTTGGCGGTACGAATTTGTTCGAAAGTGGGGGATTTTCGTCTGCGGTCGACGGCCATTTAACGTCCTTTTGATGTAAACCAACTGCACAGCAAGGTTAGTAAGATTCCCGCGCTCCCGGCGAGAAAAAGCCAGCTGATGATATCATCAGCTGGCTTTAGTCATCAAATGGTGTCATGTAGTATCATCGGAACTCGAAACGTATAGTTCGGCAAGGTGAGAATTCACGTGCCGAGTAGCGCTAGGGAATTTTCAATGACGGAACATCCGAAAGAGCCTGCAGTGGATCGACAAATGATTAGCGGCCGTTTGTCGCAGAAAGCTGCCGCTGGTTGGCGAGATTTTTGCGATGCAAACGGCGTTAGCCTGACGGCCTTCCTTGAGGTAGCGGGCCTAGATCTTGCGGACGACGATACGCCGTCTAAGATCGAAGCTCGGCGCCAGATGGTGGCAAAGGCGAAGCTCCTAGATACCAAACGCCGCGGGCGTCGTTAAGTCCTTTTTTCGTGTTCCGCTCGTAGGGAGTCGAACAACGATGGAGGAACAAGCCGAAATGCTTGTTCCGGTTCTTATGCCGCTTTCTGCGCGTTCTTGCTCAATTCCTCAAGCATTGCATAATCCAGCACAAAATCAGGTTCTAAATCATCCGTTAAGAACTGAATTGCGCCGTGATTCGTGAAATATAACTCGGTGTCCTCGGGAAAATAGGTTTCATCATGTAGCACACCGTTGGGTTCGTAACCGTAGTCGCCGGCGAAGGCCGTGATCCCGCCTTTCTCCGTGCCCCCGCGTACTTCCATTTTGCCTTTTAGCATTAGGTACTCGCCGCCACCCAAATGCCTGTGAGGACTAAATGATGAACCTGCCCCGCAGCGGAACAGCACTGACCAAGAACCGGTTTCCTGACTGGTTCGTAACACTTTGAAATCAATATTGCCACCAAATACTAACCAGGGCATTTCTTTAGTCGATAGGTAAGTGTCTTCAATCATGATCCAGCTCCACAGATTTGTCCGCTTATGGTAAATGAATAGTCACCGATCCGCATATTGGGTTGGCTATGTTATCGCATTCGCCTGCCCCAGCACGCGAAAAATCCTATCGCACTGAGAAAAAGTGGTAGGGCAGCCGGCACGGGAACGACTGCCGCGGTCGCCAGTGCGGCAGTTCGCGCCTGTATCTCTGCCGTTGGATGAATACCGTCCCAAAATAGGTATTGATCGGGGTTAGCGCACACACCGCCGGCACCAATTTCTAGACATGGATTGTCAACGTCCGTAAACCCAAAACCAGTAGGGTCAGCAACGATCGCATTTACCGCTGCAAAGGTATCCAGCAAGGTGATGTTTATTGGAAGCGTTGATTCTAAGCTGGCGATAGTCGCGGCGAGCGCGCTATTGAATTGGTTTGAAATAGCGCTTGCGTCTTGCACGTAGGGTGCCAAGCCGAAAGTTGTTGCCAAATCTGCTTCCGGCGTTAAGCCAAGATCAGTTGTATTGGGCACTAAAAAGTCCGTTGCGCCAATACTGGCGAGACCGCCAATAATTGTTCCAATATTATTGATCGCGTCCGATATTATCGTGGAAGCTGTGCCAGCATCAGCAGCTCGCGCCGCGTCACGAAGATCGTTGCCACCTAGCCAAACTACATATAACGCGTCGTCAGGGAGTGCATCGTGAGCAAGGGAGATTAGTCCGAGTTGATCCAAGCCGCCCAATGGTTCAAATGCGTTCGCACGGTTTCCTGTACGGGCGCCACCAAACGCATAGTTTGTGCCGCCAAGAAATGACGGCGTCGTAGGTCTACCAGTTAAGTTCTGTGCTAATTGATCTACCCAGACTGGACCGTCGCTAAATGTGTCGGCCTGCGAGTAAGGCTGGCTCGGTATTAAATCCCAAGGGGGAGCAGCATTCGTTGGAAAAGGGAACGGAGAGCTCATTAAGGCTGTCTCTAACGCAATCTTCGCGTTACCGTTATCAGAGAGGCTATCACCAACCACAAATACATCTGAAAACGCGGCGTTTGCGTTCAACCCCGTCACCAGAACTAAAATAGATATTACTGCCACAAGAAATCTTTTCACTTCACTACCTTGGTTATATTTTGTCCAATGATTTTATAATGGTTCGCGAGAAACGTGCGAGCTAAATATGCACGCCGATATTGCGAGCGCAGGAACAAAGGGTTTGAGTAACGCCCCTAAATTGTCGTCTTAATCCTTGATTTTGTTCCTATTGTGTTAACGGTCGAGGATAAGCTAGACACTGTAACGTAACTTTCTTGGAGCCACTCATGAAGATTGCAAGTATGTTGTATTCCACCGATTTCGCCATGCGACCGGATAAATTCGCAAAAGCGTGCGAGGAACGAGATTTTGAGTCTGTGTGGTACCCCGAGCACACGCATATTCCGGCCAGCCGAAGATCACCATTCCCAGGCGGTGGCGATCTACCGAAAGAATACTGGCACCTCTATGATCCTTTTGTTGCTTTAACTGCAGCTGCTGCGGTTACCGAAAAAATCAAATTAGGCACAGGCGTTTGTTTGATTACCGAACGTGACCCGATTGTTCTTGCGAAGGAAGTTTCGTCATTAGATCGCATTTCTGACGGGCGGTTTATGTTTGGTATTGGGGCCGGGTGGAACGCGGAGGAAATGGAAAATCACGGTACCCAATTCGACTCACGTTGGAAGGTGTTGGAAGAGCGAATTGAAGCCATGAAGGCGTGTTGGGTAAGCGATGATGCAGAATATCATGGCAGGTACGTCGATTTTGATCCGATTTGGTCATGGCCAAAGCCTATCCAGTCGCCACATCCGCCGATCATTATGGGCGCCGCTTCGCCGTGGGGGCGCGAACGCGTTGCACGATACTGCGACGGTTGGATCCCGCTACCGGCACAAATGCAAAACATCGAAGAAGATCTAAAAGATCTCGAGAGGCGATTACATCATCACGGTAGGAGTCTATCGGATATCGAAATTTCCTTTTTCTGGGCACCTGAAGACTTAGACGAATTGAAACGCTACCGAGAGCTCGGGGTGGACCGTGCTATCTTGGGTTGTCCGGCTGTGTCGGATAACGATACCTTGAAACTACTCGACCAACAGGCAAAATTCATTGGGGACCTTGCCGCTTAACGCGCGGAGACAATCGACTTTATCCTGTCCAACCAATGCCGGTGGCAACCGCACTTATTGAGAGCAGCAAGGCTAATTTTTTATCATCTATTTCTTTTGATGTTTCACCGGCATTGCTTGCACGGAACGCACGAATTAACTCTACTTGCTCAGTTGATAATGGATCTAAAAAACCGCGGCGCTGCGCTAGGTGGTAACGAAAATGCGGGAACCGTGTGCCAGTATCAGTTTGCGCTAAAACCAATTCCAACATCTCAACCGATAACTCCAATTCCGATTTAATGAGAGAAAAAATCTGCTCGCGTGCCTCATCGTCCGCGACGAGGTTCGAGTATTTTTCGGCGATGCCGACGTCTACTTGGGCCAGTGTTTTTTCCACTTCATCCAAGATGAGTCTAAAGAGTGGCGAGCCGTCGAAGATTCTTTTCAAGCTGTCAGTTCCGCGCACGTCAATAAATCCTTTTAATGCGGTGCCAACACCAAACCAGCCCGGAATTAGATGCCGATTCTGTGTCCAAGCAAAGACCCATGGGATAGCGCGAAGGCATTGCAAACTATCGGTGCCGGCCCGTTTCGCGGGCCGCGATCCAATATTGAGTAGCGTGAATTCTTCAACCGGGCTAGCGCTCTCAAAGTATGTCAAAAAATGTTTATGATCGATTAATTTCCGATATTGGACGAACGCCATTTCCGAAATTGCATTAAGCGCATCATTCACTTCATCGCTAGGCCGCATTTGTTCTGCATCTAAGTGCAAGGTTTTTTGCGCAATTACGGCTGCCAACAGAGTCTCTAAGTGACGTGAGCTAGTATCGCCGTTCGCGTAGCGGGTAGAAACAACCTCTCCTTGTTCAGTCACACGCATTTGGGTTCGTATTGACCCAAGCGGCTGGGCGGCAATGGCGTTACCGGTAGGCGCACCACCACGGCCCACGGAACCGCCGCGCCCGTGAAAAAATGTGATGTTAATCTTAGCTTTCTCGCCTTCAGCAACAAGACGGCGCTGGGCCAAATGCAATTCCCATTGAGACGTAATAAAACCGCCGTCTTTGTTTGAGTCGGAATATCCAAGCATGATTTGCTGCGTGTTACCGTGTGCTTTAAGCGTGCGGCGTACAACCGGCACGTTCATGGTTTCTCGCATGATCGTCGCGGAATTTCTGAGATCTTCGATGGTTTCAAATAAAGGGATCACCACAAAATGGCAGCGTTCTTGATTGGTAGGGTCCACGAATAGGCCAGCGTACTTAGCGAGCAAATAAACGCCAAGAATATCTTCCACCCGATGCGTCATACTCAAAACGAAGTTGCCTAGTGCTTCGCTATCGAGACGAGGAAGTTCGTAAGCCAACATATTGAAAAGCGATAGGACTTTACGGCTTTGTACGGACAGCGCATTCGATTCTAATGGCTCACTTAGCTCGCGAGCTAACTCGCTTGTTAACCAAACTCGCCACGATTCGTCGGTGATATCTGGGCAGGAAGACAATTCTTGTTCGTTTAGTACGCACCATATTTCCTGCAAGACTTCGTTAATTACACCCGAATTCTCACGAATATCGAGCGTGGCAGCGCGAAATCCGAAAGTTCGCACAGCATCGATTAGCGGTTTAACGAGTTTTTGGGCGAGAAATTGTGATTGCGAATCGACCAATCCTTTATAGAGGGTGTCGAGATCGTGTTGGAATTCCTGCGGGCGCTGGTAAGCATGATCATGCGAGCGGATTCCCCCTTTTAGGGTATGAGAAACTCGCGTTTTAATCAGTGCTGCAAACTGCCGAAACGCTTCGCCTTCGTTGCGCGCAGGAATTGCGTCGTGTTCGTCGTAGGTTCGCAGTTTGTCTGCGAGTGCAGTTAAGAATTCCTCGCTAATGATGACAGAGTGGTTGGCAACACTGAGTTGCTTGATAAGTTTGTCCAGACGATCGTCATACCACCGTAGGATCGTTTCACGCATTTGCCACAAGGTGTACTTTGTGGATTGCGTATCAACGAACGGATTACCATCACGATCGCCGCCTATCCAAGAACCGTAGCGCAGCGGCGAGAAGGTGTTTGGAAGTGAGCGATTGAACACCGAATGAAAAGCGAATTCCGTGCGCTGCACGATATCAGCGGCCTGATCAAAAATAGATTCCGAAAAAAAATGCAGTCCCCAAGCGACCTCTTGCGACACGCTGGGTTTTTCTCGGCGAAGCTCCCCGGTGGTCCAGAGTAAATCGATGTCCGCTCGGATCTGGTTTTCGAGCATGTATCGGGCAGCAGGGTCGTCGGGGTTTAATCGTAGGTCGTTAAGTAATTCGAAGATCCGCCGGTGAATTTCTAATACTGTGATCCGGCGGGCTTCGGTTGGATGCGCTGTGATGACGGGTTCAAGCTGGATTTCGGAAAGCAATTCGCACGCCGCGTCTGCATCAATATTGGCACGCTGCATGCCTTCCAAAGTTGACAATAACGATAAATTAATTTCGTCGCTGTCTTTTCGATTACGGCAGTAGCATTTTGCATGTTCATCTGCGATGGATTGCAGTGAAAACCAAATACCGCAAAGCTGCAACGCGTTGGATTGTGTCAAGCCGCTCAGGCGTCGAAACGCATAGTGCCCGTCCAGCATGCCTAACAACTCTGGGGCACGCACACGTACGACTTGGGCAAGTAATTGCGACAACAACTGAAAATTTTCTTCGTACATCGCGATATGACGCTGCGTCATATCTTCTTTCGCTTCGCTAGACTCGAAGGCGATGTCGCTTAATTGTGAGGCGGTAGTAGACATGGCGATTCCTTATGCTTAAACGACGCGATCTGGCATCTCTTGATTTGCGAAAAAGGCATCCAAATTGGCCATCACTCGCATACCCATTGCCACGCGGGTTTCCGTGGTGGCGCTACCTAAATGTGGT
>JBCCFA010000244.1:0-7089 GCA_039029975.1 Pseudomonadota bacterium | reverse complement strand
GGTTAGCGGGTAATTTGCGGCCCGCAGCGAATAGTGCATTGCGAGATACAGACAGGTCGGCGTTTTCCCACATCGTGAGACGCCAAGTAAAACCACGTCCGCCTCGTGAATCGTCTTGATACTAAGTCCATCATCATGACCCAGCGTAAAGTTAAGCGCGTTTAACCGTCGCTCGTATTCGCTGCCATCACCAATGCCATGCATTCGTCCTGCCGTGTGGGACGATTCTTGGCCTAAGGCGTCTTCCAAAGGCTCAATGAACGTGCCAAACAAATCAAACACATACTCATTGCTTTGGGTAATGATGTGTTGTGTCGTGGGGTCAGTTAGTGTGGAAAAAACGATTGGCGCTACACCGTCTTGCTCTCTTGCATTGTTGATGGTTGACGCAGCGTTTTGAGCAAGCGTCTGATTGGTGACGAACGGGATTGTTGTGATGACGAAATTAATCTTTGGAAATTGCGTCAGCAGACTTTGCCCGAGCGCTTCGGCGGTGATTCCGGTTCGGTCAGAGATAAAAAACGCGCGCCGCTGACCGTTGTCTAGTGGGGTAACTTTTATGTCTTGCATACGATTAAGTGACGGCGCATAAAAACGGAATAGGATATAATCACCTGAGGCCTCAGGTAGCCCGTTACCTAGTCCGATATGCCTTCAGTATTGTTACTTGGGACGCCATTTGTGCCGATAAAGTTCCTGAAATTAAATCCTAAACGCGTTAAATAACTTATGCCGAATTATATCGTGCCTCTAGCTCAAATTGGGATGGGGGATATTAATCAGGTAGGGGGTAAAAATGCCTCCTTGGGCGAAATGATTAAAAACCTATCTGGAGCTGGGGTGAAGGTGCCTGGTGGCTTCGCGACAACGGTGCATGCCTTTCAAGAGTTTTTAGCGCACGATAACACTGCTAGCAAAATTCAACAGAAGCTCAAAACCTTGAATGTTGAAGACGTTAACGCGCTAGCCGTCGCTGGGCAGGAAATCAGGCAAATCGTCCAGAACACCCCGTTGCCCGCCGCGCTTGAAGACGAGATCAGCGTCGCTTATGAGTCGCTTCGCGCCCAATCTGGCGCGGATTTTTCGGTCGCCGTCCGTTCTTCGGCAACGGCTGAAGATTTGCCCGATGCTTCGTTTGCAGGCCAACAGGAAACGTTTCTCAACGTTGTCGGTTTAGAGGAAGTATTGCTAAAAATTAAAGAAGTCTTTGCCTCTTTATACAACGATCGGGCGATAGCTTATCGGGTGCATCAAGGATTTAACCACGACGACGTTTTTCTGTCCGCCGGAATCCAGCAAATGGTGCGCAGTGACGTTGGCTCTAGCGGTGTGATGTTCACCTTGGACACAGAATCTGGATTCGATGACGCAGTATTCATCACGTCGAGTTACGGTCTAGGCGAGCTGGTGGTACAAGGCGCAGTAAACCCCGATGAATTTTATGTCTATAAACCGGGAGTACGTGAGAATCGTGCGGCGATTCTGCGTCGTAATCTCGGTAGTAAGCATATCCGGATGATTTACGATGAGCAGGGCGATGATTTGGTTCTTACCTTGCCGGTTGATGAATCAAGTAGAAATGTTTTTTCTATTACCGACGCCGAAGTTGAAGAATTAGCTCGTATCGCTATCGCTATCGAAGAACATTATGGTCGCCCTATGGATATCGAATGGGCGAAAGACGGCGTAGACGGCAACTTATATGTTGTACAAGCCCGCCCCGAGACCGTTCAAAGTCAAAACAATAACGTGATGGAACGTTACTCATTGAGCGGCAGCGGCGAGGTTTTAGTAGAAGGGCGCAGTATTGGGCAAAAAATAGGTGGTGGTAGGGCGCGAATCATAGAGTCAATCGACCAAATGGACCAGCTTGAAGAAGGCGATGTCCTGGTGACTGATATGACCGATCCTGATTGGGAACCCATCATGAAACGGGCATCGGCTATTGTCACGAACCGCGGAGGGCGCACTTGCCACGCTGCGATCATTGCGCGCGAGCTGGGCGTGCCGGCGGTTGTGGGATGCGGCACCGCGACCGGCGCAATTAGCGACAATGAAGCCGTTACTGTGTCCTGCGCGGAAGGTGATACGGGATTTGTGTTCGCCGGCCAAATTCCATTCGAACGACAAGAAATCTCCTTAACTGCAATGCCAGACATCCCAGTAAAAATAATGATGAACGTAGGGAACCCTGATCGGGCTTTTGCGTTCTCCCGCCTGCCGCACAAAGGGGTTGGTCTAGCCCGACTAGAATTTATTATAAACAGGATGATTGGGATACATCCTCAGGCGCTACTCGAATTAGATGAACTTGCACCCGAGTTGCAGTCTCGAATACAGCCACGCGTTGAAGCTTATGGCGACGCGGAAAACTTCTTCATCAGCAAACTGACCGAAGGTGTCGCGACGATTGGTGCAGCTTTTGCACCCGAACCGGTCATCGTTCGCATGTCAGATTTTAAATCTAATGAATACGCGAATTTGATAGGCGGTGATTTGTACGAACCGGACGAAGAGAATCCGATGCTCGGATTTCGCGGTGCGTCGCGTTACTTATCGAGCGAATTCCGCCGTTGTTTCGAACTCGAGTGCGAAGCATTGAAACGTGCTCGAAATGACATGGGCTTAACAAATATTCAGATTATGATTCCGTTCGTGCGTACGCTAGAAGAGGCGGAGCAGGTCACGGGCTTGCTTAGCGAGTGTGGACTTAAACGCGGAGAAAACGGTCTGAAATTAATTATGATGTGCGAGCTACCGTCGAACGCCGTGATGGCTGAGCAATTTTTGCAATATTTCGATGGCTACTCAATAGGTTCTAACGACATGACGCAGCTTGCCCTGGGGCTAGATCGCGACTCGGGTTTAATTGCCCATTTGTTCGATGAGCGAAACGAGGCCGTGAAGGCCCTGATGGGACTTGCGATAGGCGCATGCAGACAGGCCGAAAAATATATTGGTATCTGCGGTCAGGGTCCGTCCGACCATCCTGATCTGGCGAAATGGTTACTTGACCAAGAGATCGAAAGTATGTCGCTGAACCCTGACACCGTAATCGAAACTTGGTTGAGCCTTGCGCAGCGGGACTAAGGTCTTTCCAAAGCTTATCGTAGGTTATCCTCGAGCATGTCGCGCTCTTCGGGAGAAATTTCCGTATTCTGCATGCGGTTCTTGATCATGGAAACGTTAATTTCACCACTTTCTATCAGCAACAGTTTTTCTTCGGGCGATAAGGTATCAGAGAAGAATAAATTACTTGCCGGAATGATTTTGTTGTCCACAATCAGGCGCAGCTCGTCTTGTTGAATTTTTGTCGTATCCGCTAGCGCGTGATTCTTTGACGCTAGGCGCTTCTCAGCAAAAGCTTCATCAGCAATTTCGCTGTTATAAATCGCGTGCAACTCCATTTTGTAACAGATGATGGTGTTGGGATCGGCATGGTCCGCGATGCTGCTTTCAACATTGTTTAATCGCGCGGTGACTAGGTCTTGTAGGTTTTCTAATTCATCGTCTGATTCAGTCGATTTCGTGTAGACATCGATTACGTCGTCTACGCTCAGTTCGTTATATATGTCGGTTTTGAATAACTCATCCCGTCGAAGTATCAAAGGCCTGGTTGTCTCAAAGCCTAGCACCGACAGGACATCGGGTAGGCGCTCGATCTCATTGCGAAACCCCAGACCACAAACAAGCTGAGAATGAGTTACGCCTAAAGCCGAGGCCACTTCATCAAGCCGTGCAATGAATCCAGTATTTCTAGAAGTGCGTAACTTATAGAATGCTCGTACCAGGTCTTCCGGGTCAGCGAGCAATAATTGTTTGAACTTAGCCACCGGTCGTTATCCTCCTTGCTCCTGCTAGCGCATCGCTCGCAGCTGTTCCTCCAGTACCTTGCGCTCCTGCGCGGAAATCGATTGATCGAGTAGCCGATCTTCGACGAGATTGCGTGGCACAAGTCCGCGCATAATTAACCGACGTTTTTCTTCTGGCAAAATTCCTTCACGATAGAAGATATCACCAACTGGAATCAATCTGCTTTCCGCAATCATGGCGACTTCGTTCAAAAGTGCGCGAAATCCACTATGCGTGTCGGCTAATCGTTTTTCCGCAAAATCTATTTGCGCAACCCCGTCGTTATAAATTGTGCGCATTTCCTTTTTGTAACGCTCAATCACGATCGAATTGACGGTCGCCTCAATTCGCGACTCGATACGTTGCAAACGAAGCTGCATAAGATACTGCATGAGTTGTTGATGGGCTGGGTCAGATGCGACGTGAGTATAGATTTGCAACACATCTCTAATCCCTAAGCGGTCGTAAATATCGTTTGTGAAGTACTCATTGCGAATATTTGCTAACTTTTCATAGGTCTCATAGCCACTAATGGCGACGACATCTGGCAAAGATTCGATATTGGTATTGAAGCCGAGCGAGCAGCTAAATTGAGCATAGGTTAGCTGAAGATGTTGTGCGTAGTGCCGAGATGTTAGGTTCTTCTTTCCCATGGCAGCTTTGCATTGATACAACAGCTGTAGCAGTTTCTCCCCCGAGGAATTCAGAACTTGGTTAAACATTAGTCCGTTGACATTCCCAGATGAGTACCAAGATCAAATCGCACTGAAATCATACCTGGACGACACCAGTCTAATTGTTAAATTTTGTATGCTCATTTATTTGCCGCTGAAGAACGCCAAAAGTGACAATAAATGGTTGGTTTTTCTTCAAACTAGCCGGCAGCTCGTCGAGCGCTTGTGTGGCGTCGGCGTAATTTTCGAACGTGCCAGCAATTGCCACAAAGTGCTCCCTATTGGCAAGCATTTTACTGAAAACCGCGCGACGCAGTTCAAGCGATTCATCAATCATTTCTTTTGTCGCGTCTAGCGAATCCCCGCTCACCAACTGCAGGGTGAAATGTGAGGGGTTTTGTTCGATAACCCAGTCTTGGGTTTGGATTTCGTGATCGATCTGCGCCTGCGCAGGAGATTCTTCTGCTGTGGTAGCACGCCAGTAAGCTGCTTGTTCTTCATCGACTTCGTAACCCAATCCAGTTTCGTACATTAACGCTAAATTGTGTCGAGCGGTTTCGTTACCGAGTTCCGCTGCGCGGCGGAAATGTTTACCCGCTATTTGAACATCATGGTCGTTGGCGGCTAAATGCAGCGCAATGATACCGAGTGCCAAATGCGCTTTGGGGAAATTTTGAGTCGCTGCTTGCTCGAAATATGCCTGCGCAGCGAGTAAATCTTTGGGCGTGCCGAAGCCGTTGATTCGGGCCACACCGAGATTATAGGCGGCCTCAGCAGAATCTAATTCTGCCCCGCGCTGCCACCACTCAACCGCAATCGATTGGTCGCGCGTTACCCCGGCGCCGCGGAAGTAGCGATTTCCTAAAGCCAGGGCCGCATCAGCGGAACCGCTCGCGGCCGCCTTGGTGATCATCACGCCCTTGAACGGCCGCAACAACAGGATCGAACCGACGACGATCAGCGGCCCGAAGATGATGCCGTGGACCCAGAACGGCGGCTCGTAGCTCAATTCCACCCACGCCGCCAGCGCCGCCATGACAAAGCCGTAGATCAGAATGATGAAAACAGCCGGACCGTCGCCGGCATCCTCATGGGCAAGGGTCAGACCGCAAACATCACACCTGTCGGCAACGCGCAGATAACCGTCAAAAAGCCGGCCCCGCCCGCAACGTGGACACTGTCCCCTAAGGCCCGTGCCGAACGGCGACAGCGTGGGATAGGGGCCGACCACCAGATCCGGAAATCCTGCGTTAGAGCGGAACATGGTCAGGCGGTACCGATCGACGGTTCCTCCTAACCAAGTGAATCCGCAGTCCATTTGTGTTTAGAGCAGACTCACCAGCCTTGATGCCATCGCGAAGCGATTCCATCACGACCGGATCGGCTCTAATGGTGCGCGATTTCGCCCGCGCCCCACCAGTAAATGGAGGCGAACAGGAACAGCCACACGACGTCGACGAAATGCCAGTACCAGGCGGCTGCCTCGAAACCGAAATGCTGGTTCGGCAGGAACTGGTTCTTGTAAGCACGCACCAGGCAAACAGCCAGGAAGATCGTTCCGACGATGACGTGGAAACCGTGGAACCCGGTCGCCATAAAGAAGGTTGAGCCGTAGATGCCCTCGCGGAAACCGAACGGCGCCAGCAAGTACTCGACCACCTGCAGGCTGGTGAACAACAGACCCAGAAGCACCGTCAACCAAAGGCCCGCGATCACGCCTTCGCGGTTACCCTCTTTCAGCGCATGATGCGCCCAGGTCACTGTCGTGCCGGACGTCAGCAGAATGAGGGTGTTGATGAAGGGCAGATCCCACGGATCGAACGTCATCGTGCCTTCGGGAGGCCAGATACCGCCCATCCATTCGGTCGGGAACAGAGCGGCGTTGAAGTAGGCCCAGAACCACGCGACGAAGAACATGACCTCTGACGCGATAAACAAGGCCATGCCGTAGCGCAGGCCCAGCTGTACGGTCGGCGTGTGCGCCTTGTCGACGATCGCCTCGCGGATCACATCGCGCCACCACATGAACATGGTGAACAGCGACAGGATAAGACCCGGAAAGATCATCCACAGATTGTCGTTGTCCTTGAAGTACATCAGTGCGCCGCCGGCCAACACGAGCGCGGAGAATGCGCCAAACGCCGGCCACGGGCTGGGGTTGACCAGGTGGTAGGGATGGTTGTGGGAATGCTGCTCGGCCATCTGGCAACCTTTCGTCTAATTGCTCACCGCGTCGCCGGTCCCATCCAGGACGAGCGTGGCACTGTTCTGTTCTTCATCGCTGACCTGTTCGAAGAACGTATAGGACAGCGTTATCGTGTGCACGTCATCGGTAATCGGGTCGTCGAACATCTCGGGGTCGACAAAGAACGACACCGGCATTTCGACGCTCTCGCCCGGTGCAAGGGTCTGCTCGGTAAAGCAGAAACAGTCGATCTTGGCAAAATAGAGCCCAGCCTTGTCGGGCGTCACATTGAACGTCGCGGTGCCCGTGATCGGCCTATCCGTGGGATTGCTTGCCTCGTAGAACGCCAGCATCTGTTCGCCGACGCGGACCTCGATC